>JBDKTZ010000391.1:0-16231 GCA_039679975.1 Prolixibacteraceae bacterium | reverse complement strand
GTTGGCCAGATTACCGGCATAGCTCAGCTTGTCCAGGTTGACAATTTTATATTCCGGATACTTAAGGACGAACAACCGGACGACATGGGAGCCTATAAATCCGGCACCGCCGGTGATGAGAACTGTTTTCATTTATTTATTTTTTCAATTTACTATGCAAATTTCCGTACTAAACTTATTGCTTTTCAAGTTGAACGTCACAATATGTGAACCCGACTTTTTAAGAAAAGTTTAGACGCAAAAGCTCAAAATAACTTCAAAAAGCTTCCTGGCATAGAAGTTTCAAAACGTAACTTTTCGTTAGTACGCGGATGTGTGAACGCCAATACCCAGGCATGCAAACCCAGTCTGCCTATCGGATTTGAAGTTGATCCGTATTTTTTATCTCCAACAATGGGATGCTTCAGGTCCTGCAGGTGGACCCTGATCTGGTTCTTTTTTCCGGTCTCGAGATTCATTTTCAACAATGAGTACCGTTCATTGCTTTTAATAGTTTTATAATGAGTAACCGCTTTTTCCCCTTTCTCCGGGTCCTGGCTCGAATAAACAATAAACACCGAGCTTTCGAAAAGGTAAGAAGAAACAGTTCCTTCAGGCGGATCAAGCCGTCCATCAATGACAGCCAGGTAACTCCGCTCCATCACCGTGCGTTTCCACGATTCCTGAAGAAGCTCCTGCATTTCCTTGCTCTTGGCAAACATCATCAATCCCGAAGTCTCACGGTCGAGCCGGTGAACAATATAGATCTTGTTGTCCTTATTCTCATCTTTCACGTAGTTGCTCAACATACTGTATACCGTCTTCCGCTTTTCCTTGTCAGTCGCCATCGAAAGCAAGCCTGCATTTTTGTTGACCACGATCAGGTCGCAGTCTTCATAAACCACATTAATTCCTTGCATCTGTGAGGCTCTGGGAGCAGGAGAAGTACTGATCTCCACCTTTTGTCCCGGCTTCAGAATATGGTTGAACTGCGTGACGGCCCTGCCCGCAACTAAGACTTCTCGTTTTTTCAGCATCGTTTTGATGTTGTTCCGGTTTTTATGCGGCAGCTGTACGATCAGGAATTTCATCAGTTCTTCCGGCTCCTTCACAATGAAGCTTACCGGCCGCGATTGGTTGGTCCCTTTCTGACTATTTTTTGGAATTTTACCTTTCATTTGCGAATACCTTGCTCTTGGAATAGCCATAGTTGAAAGTTTATTCTCATTTCCGGTTGGTGTTTGTCCAAATGACTATTCATCTATATTTAACTTCCGGATCCGTTTTTCCCAGTTCCACGCAGAAAGCAGGGTTTCCTTCAGGCTTTTCGCTGCTTTCCAACCCAGTTCTTCATTGGCATAAGTAGTATCGGCCCAGATCTTTTCAATGTCTCCTGCCCTGCGGTCAACAATCTTATACTTCAGTTTCACGCCGGTGGCTTCTTCAAAACCTTTTATAATTTCCAGTACCGAACAGCCATTCCCCGTACCTAAGTTAAAGACTTCGTATCCTGATTTGTTCCTTCCATTCAGTAAACGCCCAATCGCGATTACATGTGCCTTGGCAAGGTCAACCACGTTAATATAGTCGCGCACAGCAGAACCATCAGGAGTATTGTAATCATTGCCAAACACCTTTAGTTCACCACGCAGTCCGGCAGCAGTCTGGGTAATAAACGGAATCAGATTCTGTGGAACACCCAAAGGCAGTTCTCCGATAAGAGCAGAAGGATGAGCGCCAATCGGATTAAAATACCTCAATGCAATTCCCTGTAACTGCGGATAAGCACGAATCGCATCGTGCAGGATATCTTCATTTACCCGTTTGGTATTGCCGTAAGGCGACTCAGCATCCTTGCGAGGGGTCAGTTCGGTTACCGGAAGTTTCTCAGGTTGACCATAAACTGTACAGGAAGAAGAAAACACGATATTCGGGATCTTATACTTTAACTGGCACTCCAGAATATTGATCAGTGATACCAGATTATTCCGGTAGTAATGCAACGGGATCTGAACTGACTCTCCTACCGCTTTCGATGCAGCAAAATGAATAATGGCAGCTATATCCCTGTGGCGGCCAAAAAAATCATCTGTTTTATCCCTGTCAGCCAGGTTAAACTGCTCAAATGCAGGCTTGATCCCCGAAATCTTTTCAATATTGTCAAGCACTTCTATTCCTGAATTGGACAGGTCATCCACAATGATCACTTCATAACCTGCTTCCTGCAGTTCGACGGTAGTATGGGAACCAATATAGCCGGTCCCTCCGGTAACAAGAATTTTCTTTGCCATGGGTATGAATAATTTTTTGCAAAAGTACAAATTAAACACCGTAACCCTCTCTTCATTCCGTGTATGTTAGGAGAAAAACAAAAAAAGCGACTGCCGGTGTTGAAAACTTTAGGTTGGCAGCCTGCTATTTTTTCCTTAACTTTGAATTAAAATCTTTTTACTGTGGAATTACTCGCATTTATTAAAGAATTATTATTATTGAATGATTGTGTGATCATTCCGGGTTTTGGAGGATTTGTAAGTAGTTATCAGCCTGCAGGCCTGCAGGCTTCACGGTTTACTCCTCCCGCGAAAGCAGTAAGCTTCAACAAAAAGCTGAATTTTAATGATGGCCTTTTCATGAACTATATAGCTGAAAAAGAAGGAATTAATTATTTTCTTGCCAGCCGTAAAGTGAATCTTTTGGTCGAAGAAATGAATTACAAACTGACAGACGGAGAAGAGATCGACATACCCGAAATCGGAACTCTTCGTTATGACGATCATGAAAATCTCATCTTTATACCGAGAATAACCAGTAACCTTAATCCGGATGCATTTGGCTTAAGTGCTTTTAATTACGAAACGCTTTTAACGCGGAAACAGGTAAAAAAAGTTGTCCCTCAGGCAAAAAGGGATGCAGCACAAGTTATTTTTCAAAAGCGAACGTTGCAGAAGGTGATGGTAGCTGTACCGCTGCTTTTGGTGTTGGCTATTACTCCATTAAAAAACTACAAACAACACTTGCAGGAATCCAGCCTTGGGAGTCTTACAGAGATAATGACTTCCAATACGCCTGTTTCCGCCGGTACAGAAACTATTGCTAAACCGGAGGTAACTCTGACCGAAACAAAAAAAGATCCTGTAGCAGATCATGCTTATTTCGTTATCGGAGGCAGTTTTAAAAGTGAAGAAAATGCCTCGAATCTCCTGATTATGCTCAAAAATGAGGGATATCCGGCAGTTGACCTGGGGATTATTAAAGGATTGCATTATATCGCCGTCAAAGGTTGCGCGACAATGGATGAAGCACAGGAAGTCCACAACGAATATACATCCAAATCGCCCGGCGCCGGTGCATGGATTTACATAAAGAAATAAAAGCAGCCCCTCCAAAAGAGGGGTTCTTCATTCTGTTATCATCCCTCTAAATAAAAAACCAGCCATGATCAAGCCCGATCAGCTAAAAGCCGGAGACCGGGTCCGGATTGTATCTCCGTCCGGATTTATACAGGAAGAAAAGGTTTTGCCTGCTGTTGATCTGTTAAGACAACAAGGATTCGAAGTTCTGCTCGGAACCCATGTTTTTGCACGCCGGTTTCAATTCGCCGGAACCGATGATCAACGATTAGCCGATCTGCAACAGGCATTTGATGACCCGCTGTGCAAAGCGGTAATTTGCTCACGCGGTGGCTACGGAGCAGTCCGCATTGCAGGAAAGATAAACTTCAGCCTTTTTCGCAAACATCCTAAATGGCTAATCGGATTCAGTGATATTACCATCCTGCACGCCTGCATGCAAAAGGAAGGTTTTTGCAGTATTCATGGCGCTATGCCTGCTTATTATCTGAAGGACGGGCAACCCAGTCAAAGTTTTCTGGAACTGGTGGACTTTCTGAAAGGAGGAAAAATAGAAAATATCATCCGGCCACATGAGCAAAACAGACCTGGAAATGCCTCCGGCAAACTGACAGGCGGAAATCTTTCGCTTTTGTATTGTATAATGGGTACGCCGCTTGAACCGGAAACAGACGGAAAGGTTCTGTTCATCGAAGACATCTCCGAATACCTGTATGCGATCGACAGGATGATGAATAGTCTGAAACTTGCCGGAAAACTAAGAAACCTGAGCGCAATGGTCGTAGGCGGGTTCACGGACACGAAGGATAATGAATCGCCTTTTGGAGAGACCGTCGAAGAGATTATTCTGAATGCTGTCAAAGAATATTCTTATCCGGTTTGTTTTGGTCTGCCGTCAGGGCACGACAGCATCAACCTGCCCCTGGTACTGGGAGCAGATTATTCGCTCGACATAAGCGGAGATCAGGTTTTATTCAGAATGATTCCCTGATTTTTTACCGCGCTTAATCTTTACCTTACTCTTTTCAACCCATAAATAAATGGTTGGCAATACAAGCAACGTGAGCAGAGTTGAAGTGACCAAACCGCCAATGACCACCGTAGCCAAGGGACGCTGAACTTCAGAACCGGGTCCCGAGTTGAATGCCATGGGGATAAAGCCTAAACTGGCCACCAGGGCTGTCATGAGTACAGGTCGCAAACGGTCCGCCGATCCTTCGATCACCAATTTTTTTAATGAATCCCTGTTTCCTTTCCGCAATTCATTAATATGATCGAGCAGCACAATGCCATTCAGCACAGCGACCCCGAATAATGCCACAAAACCGATACTGGCCGATACGGAAAGGTACATGCCGCGAATCCACAACAGGAATACTCCTCCCGATAAGGCAAAGGGCAGATTCATCAAAATAATCATGGCATAGCGCATGTTTCCGAAATTGAGATAGAGTAACCCAATAATGATGAATAATGATAAAGGAACGACAAGGAGAAGATGATTCATGGCCCGGCGCTGATTTTCAAAAGCGCCGCCATATTCCAGAAAATAACCGGGAGGTATACTCGCCTCTTTGTCGATCGAGGCCTGCAACTTAGCCACATACGTTCCAATATCGATATTTTGGATATTGATTCCCACAATCAGCCTCCTCCATCCGTTTTCACGCTGGATTTCGCGCGGCCCCTCCTGAGCCACAATTCGCGCCACCCGGTTCAGCGGAATAAATTGTCCATTTGCCAGATGAACTGGTATTTGCTGAATCTGTTGCAATTGGTTACGGATATCTTCCGGATAGCGAACCTGGATATCAAAACGACGCTGTCCCTCGTAAACCTGTCCGGCAATCCGTCCGCCAATCCCGGTTTCGATTACCTGCTGAACCTCATCCACGTTCAAACCAAAGGAGGCGACTGCTCCCCTGTCGATCGTGATAGTCAGGTATGGCTGTCCAATGGGCTGTTCGATGAAAAAATTGGCTGTTCCCTCGAGAGGGGCCACCACCCTTGAAATCGCTTCTCCAATCCGGTTCAGTTCGTCCAGATCTTCCCCGTAAATTTTCACTGCCAAATCTGATTTCACACCGCTGGTAAGCTCATCCACACGCATGGCAATAGGCTGGGTAAAATTGTAAGCCAGCCCGGGCTCAGTTTTCAGGTAAGGTTCGATTTGTTCAATAATATCTTCCTTACTGATGCCTTTTCTCCATTCGTCAGGATCATTAAGCACCACCCACACATCAGTTTGATGAACTCCCATCCAATCATTAGCCAGATCGGAACGTCCTGTCTTCGGAACAACAGTCTTGATTTCAGGAATGTTCTTCATAAGCCGGGCTGCCAGCCAATCCGCATTTTCCATCGATTCCTCCAGGGTAACCGAAGGCATCCGCACTTGTTCAACCAAAATAGAACCTTCGTCCAGTTCAGGAAGGAATTCGCTTCCCATCCTGAATAAGACGATCATGGAGAAGCCAAAAACGACCAAAGCAATTCCCAATACCACAACCCGTTTTTGAATATGACGTTCAAGAAAACCTTTATAATACGGCTGTACCCAATGAACCAACCAGTTTCTCCTGGCTTTAACACCCCGCTTGAAAACGATGGAGGCAACTGCCGGAACAAATACCAACGCCAGCAGAAGCGAACCGAGAACCGCAGCAGCCACAGTAATCGCCATGGGACGGTACAAAATACCTTCAGTCCCGCTGAAAGTCATGATCGGAACATACACCATAAGAATAATGAGCACACCAAAAAAAATAGGACGCACAACCTGAAGGGCCGCCTGAATAATCGTCGGATCAGAAGTGTCCTTTCCGTTATTATTCTGAAGTCGTCGAATGATATTTTCCACCATAACTACCGAACCATCGACTACCATCCCAAAATCTATAGCTCCCAAACTCATCAGGTTGGCTGCAAGCCCAAACTGCTGCATGCCAATAAAAGCAAAAAGCATGGAAAACGGAATAACCATGGCCACAATCAGTGCACCCGAAAATTCGCCGAGCATCAACAGCAATATAACCATGACCAAAAAACCACCTTCAACCAAATTTGTGGTAAGTGTTCCTGTAGTACGCTCGATCAGATCAGACTGATCATAAAACTTCTCTATCCGGACCCCTTCCGGAAGGTTTTTATTAATCGAACCGATCTTTTCTTCAATATCGGCAATGACCTCACGTCCGTTCCCGCCTCTAAGCATCATCACGATACCCGTGACCACTTCTCCCCGCCCGTCACGGGTGACACCACCCTGTCTGATCTGCTTTCCCAGCCTGACATCGGCTAAATCCTTAATAAATACAGGCTTATTATCCAGCTTGGTGACGACAATATTCAGGATGTCGTCGGTTTCAGTAATCTGACCAAATCCACGTACAATATACTGTTCCCGGTTATGTTCCAGGTAATTGCCCCCCGAAACCGAATTGTTCATGGCAATCGCATCATTAATCGCCTGAATTCCTACCCCGTAAGTACGCATTCTCCCAGGTTGAATGATCACATCAAATTGTTTCACAAATCCCCCGAACGAATTGATTTCGGTCACTCCCTTTATCGTTTTTAACTGCGGAGCTATAAGCCAATCCTGAATTTCGCGTAAATCGGTAAGTGAATAATTTTCACCTCTTACTTCATATTGATAGATTTCGCCCAGAGCCGTTGATATAGGACCTAACTGAGGAGCGGATACATCAGAAGGCAATTCATCGGTGATTGATTGCAGGCGCTGACTCACCATCTGGCGGGCGAAATAGATATCAGTATTTTCTTCAAACTCCACGGTTACAGCCGACAATCCAAATTGAGAGGTTGACCGTACATTTGCAACATCAGGTAACCCATTCATAGCTGTTTCAATCGGATAGCTTACCAGTTTCTCTACATCGTAGGGAGAATACCGACCGGCTTTGGTGATCACTAAAACCTGAACCGGCGTCACATCAGGAAGGGAATTGATCGGGATCTGCATCAGGGAATACAATCCTGCTGCTGCCATAAGAATAACAAGCGAGAGAGCGACAAATTTCTGCCTCACCGAAAATACAATAATTTGATTAAGCATAATGATTTCAGTTACAGGTTATTCTTCGGCAATCTGCTCATAACGGGAAAGAGCTTTCAAGCTAAATATCTGTGATACAGCTATTTCCTCATTTTCTCTGATCCCATCTCTGACTATGGCAGTCTGATCGCGTATATCAGACACATCAATCAAACGTTTTTCATAGCTATTTCCGTCCGTTTTAACGAATACGACCGCATCATTTCCGTCGTAGGTCAGAGCCTTGAGCGGAACAGAAAAGATTTTATCCGGTGAGCTTGTATATATTCCCAACCGGACATTTTCACCGGGTTTGGGCCAACTATCCTTAGCCTCCACCTCAACATTCACCACAACTGAACGGTTCTCCTCATCCAGCCCCGGGTTTATTGAAGAAACTATACTGGTAATCTCAATGCTCTCATCATTCCGTCGGCTTATTTTAACACGATCGCCTGCATTGACCAAACGGGCATCTTCCGGGCTCAAATAGCCCTTCACCAGCACCCGCTTTAAATCGATAATCCTCCCCAATTCCTCCAGGGCGTTGACTGACTGCCCCAGTTCAACTTTCCTCTGGTCAAACTTACCGCTTATTGGCGCATGGATTTTCAGGCTCGGATCTATTTTTTCAGCATTTTTAAATCGCTCAATTTCATGATCAGGTACACCAATCGCCTTTAATTTGGCATAGGCCGAAATAGAAACAGCCATGGAGCGCTGATAGTCAGACTCAACCCGTTCCAGCTCCGAACTTGAACTGATGGTTTCTTTGACCAGTTGCTTTACCCGCTCCAGCCGGCTGGTCTGAAATTTTTCTTCAGCTATGCCCTGCAAATACTCGGCTACCAGGTTTCCAAAAACCAGACTTTCTATTCGGAACATCTCCTGCCCCTTTTGAACAGGATCCCCCTCACGGATCAGGATTGCCTTGATTTGTCCGTCGACTGGAGTACTGATTATACTGATATGATTCTGAGCCGGAAATACGACACCGGATACCTGTAAACTGTAATTCTGAATGTTGCGGGTCACCCGTACGGTCTCGATTTTGAGTTCATCACACTCCTTGTCGGTGAGGCGGACGAGAAGCTTACCCGCTGATCCTCCGGATATTGATGGAGGTACTGCTTCTACTTCTGCGCGCTGTTCTTTCTTCGCCGTATGTGATGAACAGGAAATAACCAGCACCGGCAATACCAAATATAAAATCAGTTTGAAATAACGATTTACCATGGTCATGATCATTTGCTTTTTAATAAACTAGTTCCTGGTCGAGGAATTTTTCCAATTGTGCCAACTGTAAGTAATAATCACGAAGCGAACTGATGTAACGTTTTTGATTATTCAGATAGATCTGCTGTGCATTGATCAGGTTAAGCAGGTCAGTTTCACCCAACCGGTAAGCCCGGATGCTAAGCTGTTGCAATTTCAGTGACTTTCCCCCGATAGTCGTTTTATAGCGTTCAATCGTCCGTTTACTGGTTTCGTAATTATGCCAGGCATGCTCAATCTGTTGCTTCATATCCAACTCGATCGATTTCTGCTGCCATGAAATTTCGGCCTGACGCGCTTCAGCCATCCTGATTTTCCCTTTCTGCTCAAAAGGCAGCCATATAGGGATACTCACTCCAACTTCAAATCCATTATAGTTGAAGCCGCTTCCGTAATTTTGTTTATACAGGTTGAAACGGAAGTCAGGCAAGATATTACTTTTCGCTTCCCTCAGTTTGTTTTGTGAAGCCTGATAATCGTGCAGGGCGGCCATATAGACGGGTTGCTTCTCAAGGACGGCAAGCGCCTGTATCTGAGCAATCTCAATTTCTGTACCCGAAAGCGTATCCGAAAATTGAATTTCGTAATTGATCTCGGAAACTTCAAGACCCATTAAATAAAACAGGCTGTAGCGGGCCATGTGCAACATTCGTTCTGCCTCATCCAACACATTTTCTGCTTCTGCAACCTGAAGCTCCGCATTAGCCAGATCCATTCCATTAGCCATCCCCATTGCAAACTTGGTGTAGACCGCATTATACAACTCATCGGCCAAACCCTTCTGCTGCTTACCTAATCTCTCTAAATGCAAGGCGTACAGGATTTCAATGTACTTTGACTTCACTTGTGCAGTGATCTCATTTTCAATGGCAGCAATACGGAACGAGAACGCTTTCCCTTCCTCCCGAACAGCTTTTAAACGGTAAACGGTTGTCAGCGGAAAATCGACCGATTGTGAAATCGTCCACCGTCTTTCTTCAAAAGGCTGAGCCGCCCTTGAATTGATGCCTTCCTCAAAATAGCTGAATTCGGGCGCTTCAATTCCGGTCAGTGTTCGCCATTCTTCTTTCTTTTGCAAAAGAACGGCCTTGGCCTGATTCAAATCCGGGTTGTTTAATAATGCCGAGTCTACGGCCTGATCCAGCCTTAGCAATTTGTTCTGGCCTGATAACCCTCCCGGCGCAAGAATTAGAATAAGAATGAAAATTTTGATCATCGGTTTTTTGAATTGTAAAGAGCGAATGTTTGATTAAATTCAGACAAATAAAAAGCACTTTTGTTTCGCGGCGCATCTTAATTTTAGCTAATTTTAAGAAAGCATGAGGTAACGAATTTTCTTTCACTATTCGCTAATATATTAAAAATAAAGCATTCTGCCATGGCTCTTCATACAGTGACCGGAAATAAAGGAGAGAAGCTGGCAATTCGCTACTTGCAGAACCTGGGCTATGCGATACTTGATACCAACTGGCGAGCCAGTCACTATGAAATCGATATTGTTGCCAGGGATGGAAATGAACTGGTCATCGTGGAAGTAAAAACAAGAAGTAATGACTGCTATGGCCATCCTTCAGAAGCAGTCAACAATAAAAAGATCCGCCGTTTGATCAACGCCGCAGAACGGTATATCCACAGGTATAATATCAATCTCGATACCCGTTTCGACGTGATCTCAATTATTTTTCTGGATCATCAATTTCATCTCGAACATATTAAGGATGCTTTTTATCCGACTGTCAAATGATAAATTCTGTATCTTTAGCAGGCGGACTTTATAACACCGAAGTGAAATGAATATCGAAGATATCAGGACGTATTGCCTCTCAAAAAAAGGAGTAAGCGAAGAATTTCCATTCGGGGAAAACGCCTTGGTTTATAAGGTGATGGGGAAAATGTTCTTACTTTCCGACCTAAGTTCAGAACTATCGATTAATGTAAAATGTGACCCTCAAAAAGCAATGGAATTAAGGGAACGGTACCCTTGTGTAATTCCCGGCTACCACATGAACAAAAAGCACTGGAATACTATCCGTGTGGACGGATCGGTATCTGACCGGCTGATCCGGGAATGGATCGATCACTCGTACGCGAAGGTATTGGAAAAACTCCCGGGAAAACTCAGGGAACAAATCAGGTGAGCGTAAGAACAGGTAAGTTTCGCGGCTTTGAGGCCGCGCAGAAAAAAATCGCTGAAAAAGAATAATCATCAGCATTCCGACACCATGACAGAATTTGAATTAAACACCGATTACATTGAACTGATCAGACTTCTAAAGCTACTTCGCCTGGTTGAATCAGGGGGGCAAGCCAAACTGGCCGTAGAAGAAGGCCTGGTCATCGTTAACGGACAGACGGAATTCCGGAAAAGAGCCAAGTTAAGAAAAGGGGACAAGATTCAATTTGACGGCCTGCAGATCCTGATCAAATAAACAAACAGGAAACCTGCTGCCCACACAGAAGGCAAAAAAGAAAGCCGGCAGGTGGTCTGCCGGCTAATTGCTTGTGCATTTTGGAAAGAGGGGATGAAAGATACATTTATGAAATGGAACGAGATTGTTCATCTATTTCAAAGGTACTTTATTTAACCTTACTCATTACGTTTATTCATAACTATTGTATGAAGGCTGCTTTTTTTCGAATGAAGTACCCGGTTTTGACTCATGAACGAATATTCATGAAAAAAAGAAAAGGACACTTCGCGTTGAAATGTCCTCCGGATTTACTTAAAATTTTACGGGATTCAAGCATTATTTTCGACCAATTCCAAAGAATCTTTTACCTGATTTAGTCGCGAAACATCCTCCTCATTGATTGCGATATGAAATGAATCCTCCATATAATACAAAAAAATAGCCCAATCAACCTGATCGAAATTCAGATCATCCTGAAATGAAGCTTCGAGTTCAATATGATCACGGGCGACACCTGTTTTCCTTAAGACCCTGTAAAGAGTCCTTCTGATTGTTTTGTTTTCCATGTTGCTTCTAATTTGAATCTCAATGTTCTTTTTAAATGGCGAACACAATTCAGACCAAAATTAAAAAATCGAACAAAACATTTAACGATTCTAAGAATAAAATAGTTCTTTTTGTTAAAAACATTTTCAAATATGAGTAGCAAAAAGATATGATATCCTTCGATATTAATACAAATTTGCTGTAAAGTTCAGCAAAAATATATTAATTCGACAGAAAATGAAGCTGTTTTTAATCAAAAATAAAATCTACCCTTTATCCCATTCGTTCTTTAATAAACTGTAAACTTCCAAATCAATAAAGTGGTTCTGATGTTTTTCTCCGGCCCTTTCTATCCCTTCAAACCGAAATCCCAGCCGTCTTGGAATGGCTGCGCTCTTCTCATTTCCAACCCCGCATTTTATCTGCACGCGGTTCATTTTCATCGTCATGAACACCAACCGGATCAAAGCTTCGACCGAGTTCTTCATAATCCCTTTGCCGGTGAATTTTTCAATGAGCCAATAGCCAATTTCTGTTTTCATGTTCAGACGGTCGGTGTCCTTGAATCCAATCAGACCGGCAAACCGATCCTGGTACCAAATTACAAAAACATTTTCCCGGGTATCAACGGGGTCGGCCAAAATGGTACGAATAAATGCCTCGGTATCTTCCTGCGTCCTTGTGTGTTCGACGAAAGGAAGCCATTTAGACAAAAACGCCCGGTTTTGGTCAATTGCCTGAAAGATTTGAAAAGCATGTGTGTATTTAATCACTTCAAGCGAGATCTGCTTATTTACGATAAGTGGTTTCATAGATCTATTCTGCTTCAAAAATAAATTTTATAAAATTAGATGATTATAAATAGTTCATTCTTTTTCAACGAACTTTTCACTTTTCAGAATCATTATATTTGCACGTAAGCAAAAATATTGATCATGAAGGTAAAACAAATATATTTTCTTGTTTTCATCAGTTTAATGTGCTTTGCCCGATCGGGACGATCACAGAGTCACGTGGCAGAGATTCGTACCAACCTGGGAACCATGCGGTTCGAATTATTTGATGATACGCCCAAACACCGTGACGCCTTTGTTCAGTTGGCCAAAACAGGATACTACGATGAAACCTTGTTTTACAGGGTCATCGAAAATTTTCTGATTCAGGGTGGATCGGCCTCTTCCAGAAATGCTGCTTCCGGCAAGCAAATCGGGTACGGCGATCCTGATCACACCGTCGACGATGAAATCCTTCCCAACTATTTTCATTTCAAGGGAGCTTTATGCGCTCCACGTCAACCTGACGAGGTAAACCCCTTTAAACAGTCAGACATATCCCAATTTTATATTATTAAAGGACAGGTATTTACAAAGGGAGAATTGGATACAATGGAACTCGCTGTGAATCGTCCAATCAGGAACAGGATAACCTCAGAAGTTTTCACTCCCGAAATTCGTGAGAAACTGAAAAAACTGAAAGCTGAAAACAAGGTAGCCGAATTCAGGGAACTGGCAAATCAGGTGAAACACGATATTGAAACGCGGATCAACCTTGATCAGGGAATTCTCAACTTCAGTGAGGAACAACGTAAAGCGTACACCACGACAGGCGGATATCCTGAACTCGATGGTAAATACACTGTGTTCGGCAGATGCGTTGCCGGTATGGAAGTCATCGACAAAATCGCTGCCCTTAAAACGGATCGAAATAATCGTCCGCTGACCGATGTAAAAATTACCGTAACAATAATCAAATGAGGCAAGCTTTAGTTCAAATTTACTGCTTATGCAGTCTGTCACTTCTTTTGGCCTGCAGTTCAGAAAAAAAAACTAAAGAACAGGCAAATCCGGTTCTGCAAGAAGAACAACCTGGAGAATCCGGGAACGGATATGCTGAACTTATATCATCGATCGTGCAAATCGAAACCTTTGACAATGGGCGTTTCCTGGAAAGTGAAAACGCATTCTTTATCGATTCTGACCTTCTGGCGTGCCGTCTCCAACCCGTTGTAAACGCCACCAGCGCCCGGGTTATTCCCTGGGACGAAGCGAAGTCCTATCAGGTTACAGGATTCTTTGCAGTTGACCGCATTAATGATCTGGTATTGTTGCAGGTGGAGGGGGTCAATAAAAAAGGGATCCGGTTACATGGGGGAAGTGTCGCTCCGGAAACAAAAACGGTTTATCTGACAAAACCTCAGGGTCAAACCCTCCCGCTTCACAACGGAAAAGTAGTCTGCCACGGAACAGTGAAAGGAAGCAAACGGTATCAGCTGACTAATCTTTTCAGGTCTCAATCGTATGGTACACCGGTTTTTATTACACCCGACCAGTGTATTGGGATTGGCTATTCAGAAATCGTTGACTACGAGAACCAAAATTTTGCTATTCCGTCAGACCTTATTTCTGATCTGCTCAAAAAGAAAAGAAGCCGGCCTGAACCGCTGCAAAATCTGAAATCTTCGGACGATCAGGCAACCAGCGCAGCAAACAGTAAAATTAAGGGCTTACTCATCGAAACAGATATGGGAAATATGCGGATCCGGTTATTCAATCAAACGCCTGAATACCGGGATAACTTTATTTCTCTTGTCAAGGAAAACTACTATGACAGCCTTTTAATTCACCGGGTTATCAAAGGATTCGGGATTCAAAGCGGCGCTGCCGACACCCGCTACGCCACCAAAGACGATGTGGTGGGATGGAAAGGTCCCGGCTATACGCTGCCGGCACACATCGTTCCGAACTTTTATCATCGCCGCGGAATGATCGGTTCTCCGAGGAAACCTGACAGGGAGAACAGCAAGCGCCGTTCTGACGGATCACAGTATTACATCGTGACCGGCCGCACCTATACCGATACGGAACTAAATGAAATTGAAAAGGAAAACAACTACCGTTTTTCACCCGAACAACGGCAAGTTTACAAAACGACGGGCGGTGCCCCTCACCTTGACGGAACCTATACCATTTTTGGTGAAGTAACCGAAGGAATGGCTGTCGCAGATAAGATCAATCAGGTTGAAACAGACACTGAATACCGTCCGCTGAAAGACATCCGCGTAAAAAAGGTGACGATCCTCCGGTGATGATGTATTTAATTCTGCACTCGTTTAGAAGCATTTATTTTTCATGTGATACACGATTTACCTGTGAATAATTATCTTTGTATTTCTTTTCAAGATCATATGGAGATGATAGATACAATCAGACAACTAAAAGAAGAACTTGAATCAGTCAAAGTTTCCGCCAAAGAAGAAGTTGAAGCGCTTCGGATTAAATATGCCGGTAAAAAAGGTTTATTGAACCAATTGTTCAGCGACTTCAAAAATGTTCCGTCCGATCAAAAGAAAGCCGTTGGCCAGGCAATCAACGAACTGAAAGAATTTGCGCTGAACAGGATCAATGATTTGAAAGAACATTTCGAACAGAACGAACAGGAGAATTCAGCAAGCGACCTGACCATGCCTGCCGAACCCATGCAGCTTGGTACCCGCCATCCGCTTTCGATCATCAAAAATGAAATCATCGATATTTTCGGACATCTTGGATTTACCGTAGCCGAAGGTCCTGAAATAGAAGACGACTGGCATGTTTTTTCAGCATTGAACTTTCCGCAGGAACACCCTGCGCGCGACATGCAGGACACGTTTTTCCTCCAGCGGAATCCGGATGTATTGTTACGTACCCATACCTCGAGTGTTCAGGTGAGGGTCATGGAAAAGACCCAGCCGCCCATCCGCTCCATCTTCCCCGGCCGTGTATTCCGGAATGAAGCTGTTTCGGCTCGGGCACACTGTATCTTCCATCAAATTGAAGGATTGTATGTGGATGAAAATGTTTCTTTTGCCGACTTAAAACAAACACTGCTTTACTTTTCTCGCGAGCTATTCGGTGAACATACCGAGATCCGTTTGCGCCCGTCTTATTTTCCGTTCACCGAACCTTCGGCCGAAATGGACGTAAGCTGCTCCATTTGCGGAGGAAAAGGCTGCAACGTATGTAAACACACCGGCTGGCTTGAAATTTTGGGATGCGGCATGGTCGATCCGAATGTGCTGGAGTTATGCGGTATTGATTCAAAAAAATACACAGGCTTTGCCTTTGGAATGGGTATTGAGCGAATTGCCATGCTCAAATATGGCATTACTGATATCCGCCATTTCTTCGAGGGCGACGTGCGCTTTTTGAGGCAATTTACCTCAACTTATTAGAAGTTACTTACTTTGAGAGACGCACATTTTTTTTACCGGTTATAATTAACGCAGACATTATCCGGTGTCTTCCCAGTAGCTGTGATTTTTCGTGTTCCGCTAAAAGCTGTCAGCTAAAGGCTCACAGCTTATCAGCCTGCAGCACTGAATATACATAGTCCATATTGACATTCGCACGTACATGAGCGGCTAATTTGTCGTATTGTTCTTCCTTAAAGGATGAATAGTTAAATTCCGTTAGCCTTGCCCTGTTTCCGCAGGCCTTCAGGATTTCTTCAACGACACCCGGATTATCCAGTATTCCGTGAAGGTATGTTCCCCACAAGCGCGGCGAAACAAAGCAGCCATCCGGAGCACCTGTATCGGTCGTACACAGAGATTCTCCCCCGTACAAACGGGTTTC
>JBDKTZ010000001.1:0-27673 GCA_039679975.1 Prolixibacteraceae bacterium | reverse complement strand
TTAATATATTCCATCTTATCTTCGGGTTTGGCTTCGGCAATGAAGTCATCCACACCGGCTTTTTCGGCAATGTATTTTGCCGTAAGCGGGTTATCGCCGGTGACCATCACCGTCTTTACTCCCATTTTTCGCAGCCGGTCGAACCGCTCGCTAATGCCGGTTTTAATGATGTCCTGTAACTCAATTACACCCTGTGCCTCATTGTTTTCGATCACCACGAGCGGAGTTCCTCCCTTGGAAGATATTCCCGTTACAATCTTATCCAGTTCCTCCGGCAGTTTACGGCCGGCATTCTCAACAATATTTTTTATGGCATCATAAGCGCCCTTTTTAATGCTGGTATTCCCGAATTCTATTCCTGAGGAACGGGTTTGTGCAGTGAACTTGATGTACCTGGGGTTTTCCGGTTTAAAACGGTTAGGATCAATTCCGGCTAGTTCAACAATCGATTTCCCCTCTGGTGTTTCATCAGCAAGGGAGCTAAGTGCTGCCAGGTGTATCAAATGTCGCTGATCTACCCCGTTTACAGGATGAAACTGTGTCGCTTTCCGGTTACCGATGGTAATAGTACCGGTTTTATCGAGAAGCAGAACATCAATGTCTCCTGCAGTTTCCACGGCTTTTCCTGACTTTGTTATCACTTTTGCACGTAATGCCCTGTCCATTCCGGCAATGCCTATCGCTGAAAGCAAGCCACCGATGGTTGTCGGGATAAGACACACGAACAATGCAATGAATGCCGAAATGGTTATTGTCGTATTGGCGTATTCAGCAAACGGCTTTAAAGTAACCGTAACAATCATAAAAACAAGAGTAAACCCTGCCAACAGTATCGTAAGCGCGATCTCATTGGGTGTTTTTTTTCTGGAAGCCCCTTCAACCAGAGCAATCATTTTATCCAGGAAACTTTCGCCGGGCTGTGCCGTAACTTCAACCGTAATCCTGTCCGAAAGCACTTTTGTCCCTCCGGTCACCGAACTCCTGTCTCCGCCTGCTTCCCGGATTACAGGCGCACTTTCGCCGGTGATGGCGCTTTCGTCTATGGTTGCCAATCCTTCTATGATTTCTCCGTCGGTTGGGATAATGTCTCCCGCTTCACAGATAAAAACATCACCTTTCTTGAGTTCAGAAGATGAAACTATTTTGCTGTCAGCCAGTCTTGCCGGAGTCTCCTCTCTGGTTTTCCGCAGACTGTTGGCCTGTGCTTTTCCCCTCGCTTCGGCTATGGCTTCTGCAAAATTTGCAAACAATAAGGTGAGCAACAAGATAAGGAATATTATAAAATTATATCCAAAGCTGCCTTGTGATGTTTCTCCTGTCAAAATCCATAAACAGACAACAAGCATCACAAATGTTCCTATTTCTACAGTAAACATTACGGGATTACGAAACATTACTTTAGGATTCAGTTTCGCAAAAGATTGTTTCAGTGCTTGTTGCACCATATCTTCTTGAAACAATGATTTAGTCTTATTCATATTAAACTAATTAATACAATGAAAAATATTCGGCGATAGGACCTAATGCCAACGCGGGAAAGAAAGACAATGCAGCAACTATGGCAATTACTGTAAACACCATCAATCCAAATGTAGCCGTGTCTGTTTTAAGGGTACCATCTCCTTCAGGAATGAATTTTTTCTTAGCCAAAAGTCCTGCAATGGCTACCGGACCAATTATTGGCAGGAACCGGGAAAGGATTAAAACGAACCCTGTACTGATATTCCACCAAAGGGTATTATCTCCCAGTCCTTCAAATCCACTGCCGTTATTGGCAGAGGCAGACGTATATTCATAAAGAATTTCGCTGAATCCATGAAAGCCCGGATTATTTAGTGTAGATGCCCCCAGCTCAGGAAATGTTGTGGACAGACCCGCTCCAAGCAAGATCAGGAAAGGATGTACCAAAGCGGTAATCATCGCGATTTTCATTTCTTTGGCTTCAACTTTTTTACCCAGGAATTCGGGTGTCCGACCAACCATTAATCCGCTTATGAATACGGCAAGGATGATGAATATAAAGAAGTTCAGGATACCAACTCCGACGCCTCCATAGAAACTATTAATCATCATCGCCAATAATTCGTTCATCCCGGATAATGCCATCGAACTGTCGTGCATCGAGTTGACCGAACCTGTGGATATGACGGTAGTTACAATACTCCAGAAACCGGAAGCTGCCGCGCCTAGCCGGATTTCTTTCCCTTCCATTGCTCCCGGCGAGTTGTCAATTCCCATCGCGGAAATAGCCGGATTCCCGTTTATCTCCATCATGATGTTGGGAATTGCCAACATCAGGAACCCGAAGGTCATTACTCCAAATATCATCCAGGATAATTTTCTTCTTTTGATGAAGTAGCCAAAAGCAAATATCATGGCCAGGGGAATGATCAACTGGCCGATCATTTCGGCCATATTGGTCAGATAGGAAGGATTTTCGAAAGGGTGCGCAGAGTTTGCACCATAAAACCCGCCACCGTTGGTCCCCACGTGTTTGATCGGAATAAAAGCTGCGGCAGGTCCCCGGGATACTTCGACCGTATCTCCCTGTAATGTGGTGATCGTATCCTTTCCTTCAAAAGTCATCGGGGTACCTTCAAAGATTAAAATCAAGGCTATTACAAATGATACGGGCAAAAGAATTCGGGTACAGGATTTTATAAAATAATTATAAAAGTTACCCAATTCTGTTGCTGTTTTATCCCGGAATGCCCTGAATACCACTACGGCTGCTGCCATTCCTGTGCCGGCACTTACAAATTGAAGAAACATCAGCCAATATTGTCCAAGATAACTCAACCCTGTTTCTCCGGAATAGTGTTGCAGATTGCAGTTAACCACAAAAGAGATCACCGTATTGAATGCCAGATCGGCTGACATACCTGGATTTTTATCCGGGTTTAAAGGTAAGCTTCCTTGTGTCATCAAAATGAGCATACCCAATAAGAACCAGACCATATTGATGGTAAGCAATGCTGTCATTTGCTGCTTCCAGTTCATTTCTGTTTGTGGCCTGATGCCGCTTATTTTATAAAGCAATCTTTCTATTGGATTAAAGACAGGATCCAGCAGAGTTCTTTCACCGCCATATACATTTGCAATGTATTTACCAAATGGTATCGCTAACAAAATCGTTAGCATGAACATGACAATAATTCCTAAAATTTCTGTGTTCATTTTATGTCAGGGGTTAAATTTTTTCGGGTTTGAGCAGTACATAGATCAAATAGCCAAACACCAAAATTGAAATAATAAATAATATCGTCATCTATTTAGTTTTCTAAGATTGTCTTTAAGTAAACAGGTTTTAGATTGTCGGGCATAAGTTCCAGGTGCGATTTTAACGTTCCCGGGCTTTCTGCTTTTGAGAGAATGCTGAAAAATTCATTTTCAATCGCATTTTTGTCGTGTAAGCTGCCTTTCTGGTAAAGTATGTCTACGATTTTAAAAGGTTCTTTGCTGTTTTCGTTCTTCTCCCCGATGAGCTTCAGGGTGTACCATGCAAATTGCTGAAGTATTTCATAATCGGAATCAGGATTGGCTTTCATTTCATCAGCAAAAGCATTCGAGAACCACTGTTTCAATGTTTTTTGAATTCTTGTTTCCACTGCTTTTAAATTTTTTCAAAAAAGTCTATTGATTTAAAAAATAGCCCGAAGACCAAAACTCCGGATGCAATAAGGATGAATGTTGTCATAATCTTTAATTTTAAAAAAGCTGTGATGACATGCCAATTCCTGTTCCGTTTTATCGGAAAGTTTAATATCTTGTTGTAAATCAATATGATTTTGGTTGTGCTCGGCTCTTTGAAAATATTAACCCTATCGTTTTGAAAGGGTCGGGCTTAGCATTTTGAAAGGAAAAAAGCAATACCAGGATCGAGAGGAGGACAGGAAACGAGTAAATCGATATTCAATTAAAGTAATCAGGAATGATGAAATTGAAGGGAAGCAGACCAATCGACGATGGAATAACGGGTGTCGGGCATCCTGTTACAATCCGAATTCGTCGATCTTTCTGTAGAGCGTGGTCAGGGCGATGTTAAGCAGACGTGCAGCTTCTGTTTTATTTCCGTTGGTATAGTTCAACACCTTCTGAATGTGAAGTTTTTCAGCGCTCGCCAATTCAAAAGCTGAAAAATTTTTATCGCTTTTTTTCGTTTGGGTAAGATTTTCCTTGAGTTCGTACGGTAAGGTATCAAATTCCAGTTTATCGGCTGTAGACAAGATTACACTTCGTTCAATCACGTTTTTCATCTCGCGGATATTTCCCGGCCACTGGTGCAGTTTAAGGGCCTGTAAAAAGTCAGGTGAAATGGATTTGATTTTTTTACCGGCTTTCGCGGAAATTACCTGCATAAATTGTGTCGCCAACAGTTCAATGTCGGCTACCCTTTCCCTTAGTGCGGGTAATTTAATCTGGAATACGGATAAACGGTAGAATAAATCTTGTCTGAAATGTCCCGCTTCAATCTCTTTTTGCAAATCGCGGTTGGTTGCGGCGATGATCCGGACATTGATTTTGGTAGGTTTTGATTCACCCACTTTCAGAAACTCACCCATTTCAATGACCCTGAGAAGCTTGGCCTGTAAATCCAGTGCCATTTCGCCTATTTCGTCAAGGAAAATTGTTCCTTCACCGGCCTCTGAGAAAAGCCCTTTTTGGTCTTTTATGGCCCCGGTAAATGCCCCGGCCTTGTGTCCGAACATTTCGCTTTCCAGGAGGTCACGGCTAAATGCAGAACAATTGATAGCTACAAAGTTCTTATGTCTGCGGTTACTTGCCTGATGGATGGATTGGGCAAATACTTCTTTACCCGTTCCGGTTTCGCCTGTCAGTAAAACCGTGGTGTCCGTTTCAGCCACTTTTTTTGCCAGATCGACCGTTTCCCTGATGACTTTTGAATTTCCAACGATATTGTCAAATGAGTGTTTCTCCCCTAACTGTTTTTCTAAATGCTGTACCCTTTTTGCAAGTTCAACTTTTTCGAGCGCCCGATACAACAAGGGTATGACTTTATTGTTATCGTCACCTTTGGTAATATAATCAAAAGCCCCGTTTTTAATCGCCTGAACACCGTCAGAGATATTGCCGTAAGCGGTCAGCAGAATAATTTCAGACAACGGATATTGATCTTTGATGTTTTTAGATAGTTCAACGCCGTTGCAATCGGGAAGCTTCACATCACAAAGGATCACGTCAATAATGGTTTGTTCAAGCTTTTTAAGTGCTGTTTTACAATCTGATGCCTGCAACACCTCAAAGCCTTCCAGACTGATAATCCTGGACAATAGTGTTCTCAGTTTTTCTTCGTCATCGATGATTAATACTTTTTTCAAAATACTGCTTTATTATAAGTACAAATTTAAAATTATTACGGGAGGGGGCAAGAAACAGCTCTTTTTATTAGAAACAGCTCTTTTTATTAGTCCCTATGTTTGTAATTGAGCTATGCTAAAGTGGCATAAGCCTAAAGAGTATTATTTTTGATTATTCGATTAATCAATAAAACTCAAAGACTGTCGGAATTGATGTTCATTTGAAAAGCTGGGCAGTAACGATCTTGACAGATAATTTGGTTCACAAGACCTTTACCCAACCGGCCTGTGCCGAAACATTGTCGAACTATTTGAACCGTAATTTTCCTTGTGGTGATTACTATTCAGTTTATGAAGCTGGGTTCAGTGGTTTTTGGACACATTACAAACTGAATGAGATGGGAATAAACAACATTGTCATTAATCCGGCAGATGTCCCCACTACACAGAAGGAACTCTTGCAAAAGGACGATCCGACCGACAGTCGCAAGCTTGCCAGGTCATTACGTGCAGGGGATTTAAAGGCAATCTATGTTCCAGGGCCATCAACATTGGAAGATAGGTCACTGATCCGGCTACGGTCAACTTTGGTAAAAGATATGGTTCGTTTTAAGCAGCGGATAAAATCGTTCCTGCACTTTTATGGGATATCTGTTCCTGCGGAATTTGAGAAATCAGGGACACATTGGTCCAAACGGTTTATGAAATGGCTCAATCAGGGAGTTTCGCTTCAACACGGATCTGGAACTCAAACGTTAAAAATATTGATACAAGAAGCCGAGCAGCAAAGAAAACTGCTCTTGGAAGTCTTACGAAAAATCAGGGTTTTGTCCCGTAGTGAAAAGTACGCAACTAATATGGAATTATTGCGAACCATTCCGGGAGTTGGATTTATCACAGCTATCACTTTTTTGACTGAAATAGAAAACATAGAACGGTTTGAGAATACAGATCATTTTGCCGGGTTTGTAGGCTTGATTCCCAACAGGCATTCCAGCGGGAACAAGGAAAATAATGGGGACATGACCTTTCGCGGACAAACAGCCTTACGCAAATCGCTGATCGAGAGTTCCTGGTTTGCAGCCCGGCTTGATCCAGCCCTTACGATGGCTTTAATGGTTATGTCAGGCGGATGGAGCCCAATAAAGCAATTATCCGAATTGCAAGAAAGGTTTTGAACCGGATGTATTATGTACTTAAAAACAAAAGAGAATATGTGCCAGGAGTTGTTAAATGAATCCTTAAAAACAATCAGCATACCAAGGTGACCGCTGACAGTTTCTTGCAGCCAGTCTGCTTTCTTAGAATGCGGCACTTTACTTATAAAAACTGAAACAGGGAAATGTGGCATTTTGTCCACTGATAGAAGATTGTTTTTATAGGACTTTTATCAATATTGACTAAAAGCAGAACATTGGGTTTCCTTTAGCCATATTTGGATTCCTGTATAAGTAAAAGGAAGGTCCGAAAACCTCCCCTTATACAGTGTATCCGTAAAGAGTATTGCTGACAGGTTGCTCCCCAGCAGAGCCTGTGTCCTCTTCCTCTTTACTAGTTGCAAAGTTAACGTTCTGTAAACGAAATGCTTGAAAAATAAACAAAAAAAATAGTTAAAGAATAATGCTCCAAAAATTTGGATTACAACATAGAAGAAGAAACTGTTTAAATTTTAATTTTTGATTCTATTAAAAACTCAAAATCTTTGCTGAGCCTTCGGTAACTTTCGAACCAGGAAAACGTTCTTTCGACCACCCATCGTTTGGGGATCACGGTAAAATTGGTTGAATGATCTGATCGTAAGACAATTTCAAGTATCCAGCCAAAAGCGGTTTTTGTTTTTTCAATCAATTCACCCCGATAGCCCCCGTCGGCAACGATCTTGACCAATCTTTGGAACCGTCCGCGTAACAAGGCCATTACATCACCTGCACCTTTTCTGTCAAGGCTGCTTGTTCGGAGGACAGCTTCCCATTTCTGTATAGGACTTTCATCAAGGTGAGAACAGGATACATTGTCTTTTTATAGGTATTGAGTTGCGTATAGGGTAGTTCCGGGTAATAATTGCGGATATATTTGAATCGATCGCTTCTAACGGCCCTGATTCGGTCAACTGTTTCATCCATCCGGTCGCGTGTACTAAAAGCAAATTTTCTTTTATTGTCTGAAAAAATATTCCTTCCCTGAATTTTTCCAGGAAGGAGAACCTGTGCGAGCACAAGTGATGTTACAGGAATATCAATGGTACTTACAAGGTCGTCAACTTTTGATCCAGCCTTTCTTTTGTCAGGGAACCTTACTATCAACGTAGTATGAATTCCTGAATCGTATAGAAATTGTTTGGCTCTGACCATTGGGCGACCCTGGTCTCCAAAAAAGAAAATGACGCTATTATTCAGCAAATTTTCCTTTTCCAGTCTTTCAATGATCTCCCCAACATATTTATCGACATACTGCACGGATTCCAGGTATTCAGCCCAATCCTCCCGGACCAGCGGATGTTCGGGATAAACGGGAGGAACCTGAACGGATGATCGATCTACAGGATGTTCCGCATCAGCTTTGAATGGCCGATGGGGGAAATGAATCTGCATTTGGGCAAAAAAGGCTGACCATTCTTTCTGTCTGACCAGACAGCGCCATCATAAAGTGATCCCGAAAATTCAAAACTATAATCTGTTTTTCCGGGTTTGTTATCCCTTGTTCCGTCCCCATTACAAACGTAATAGCCAGCCTGGCGAAAATATTCCGTCACAGGAAGAATGCCACCTGGCAGCAAATTTCTATTCCGGGTTCGGTGCTGGTGGCAGTTGATGGAAACAGGATTCATTCCGGTAACCAACGCAGAACGACTGGGAGAACAAACAGGTGTTACTGTATAAGTATGGGTGAAAACAATCCCCTCCGATGCTATTCTATCAATGTTCGGAGTACTCACACTTTTATTCCCGAAACAACCCAAATCGGTGCCCAGATCATCTGCTACAATCCACAATATATTGGGTTGGACCTCCGGCTGGACACAACTGCCCGAAAGGCTCAGTGTTGTCATTGCCAGTCCTAAGTTTGGCAACAACTTACTCATGTGTTTTTAATCCTGGTTAGACAATTAGAAATTCCATTCTTCAATTTTCGAAAGAGTTCGCTAGGTTACGATTTGATCAAATTGAGCAACAACGTCAGGATATTCGCCGGCAATATTGGTTGTTTCCCCCTCATCTTTATCCAAATCGTAAAGTTCCCATTGGCTGCCGTGATTTCCGGAAACTCCTTTTTACTCCTTCCCAGTTGTCCATTCGAATAGCATACTGTCCGCCTCCACCCGAAAATTCCCAATACAAATATTCCTGTTTTTTCTTCCCTTTTCTCGTATGCCTTTCATCTTCCTTTTTCGAAAAGCTTTTTATCAGATCTCTGTTCAGTTCATCAAACTGACAGTGCCCGATCCGTTTACGGATTTCCACAAACAACGAAGGATCAAATACCGGATTGGGTTAAACTCTTCCAAACCAAGAAAATATTGCATGTACGGGTTTTCCTGGATCATGGCGATCGTACCACGGTCACCCTGCTTCTACAGATGCTTGATAATGAAGGCTCCCAATACAACTCGGGAAGAAATTCCAGTGCGCCCATCTCTTTATCCATCGCTGACAAATAGATGCTCGCAAACCGATCCCATGGTACCACAGTGCTTAACTTAACCCAACGGTTATCGGGCAAAAGGGACTTAAAAAAGGGCGTGCGGAACTCTTCAGTTTTTAACTGCTGTGGAGACTCATATTTGATCATGATGTGCAAACTTTTTGTTTTTTAAGTTACTCTTTTTCTTGCATTTTTCATTGTTATTTTGAGTAAAATGTCGCTACAAGTTATTGACAAGCAGTTGATTGTATTGTTTTTCAATAACGCCTAATTAATGTTTTACTTCTTAAAAATAATGCTCTTTGGCTTATGCTCTTCCGATCATTTCACTTTTCAAACATAGGGACTAACTATACAGAATTATCCTTTCAATTTTTGGGAGATAGTCGTCTCTTGTATCATACAATTAAAACATTTTCTTATTTTTTTGATTAACTCCAATCAATCTAATAAAATATAACAAGGCCACGGGAAGAAAGGCTATCTGGTAGCTTTATTCCGTGACAGATATGTCAGACCTTCCGTTTTTTCAGTCTTTGGCGGACTGGTCATAAAACTCGATAAATACCCGACAACGAAGCAAATTACAACACCGATAAGAGCATAAAGCAAAAAATGAATTTTTGTATATTGCTGCACGAGAAACAATCCGGTTACACTTACAAAAGCTCCGGCAATGGCGCCCGCCCCATTTGCCCGCCGGGAAAAAATTCCAAGCAAAAATAACCCACACATAGCTCCGCCAAACAAGCCAAGTATTTCCATAAATTTGTCCCATAAAGATAAGATGTTAGATGAGACAAAAAACAGAGCCAGACCGGTACCCAAAAAACCGAATAATATGGTGATTCCTCGTGCCAGTAACAGATAGGCCTTTTCTGATTTGAGTATGTCAAACCTTCGCACGAAGTCGGTGACCAGCGTTGTGGAAATACTGTTCATACTGGTCGATATCGTTGATTGTGCCGCTGCAAAGATGCCTGCTACTACCAGTCCTGCAATACCGACAGGAAGTTCACGTGAAATAAACAGAGGGAAAATAGCATCAGTTTGAAATTTTGGATTTAGCTCCTGTGGATGCGTTTTGTAAAAAACAAACAATGCTGTTCCGATGCCAAAGAATAAAATTGATGCAGGAAAGGCTGAGATAATTCCATTGGTTAGAATAGATTTTTTAGCACGTTTATCACTTGACACCGACATATAACGTTGAACTATAGCCTGGTCAGAAGTATATGGGATTATGTTCTCCCCTATACCTCCGAGGATAATAACCCAAAAGGCAGTAGTGGTGAAACTAACAGAACTCCAATTCCAGTTTATAATTTTAAATTTATGGTTAGCCAAAGCCACGGAAAAGAACTCGTTCCAACCACCTTCAAGACTTAAAATTATCACAATCATACTAAAAATTGCTCCGCCGAAAAGAATAAAAGTTTGAATCGTATCAGTCCAGATTACTGCCTTCAATCCTCCCATTGAGCAATAAATGATACTCCATAACCCCATTATTAAAATACATTGGCTAACCGACAGAGGTGTTATGGTAGCAAGAGCCAAAGAAGGGAGATACATTACAATGGCCATTCGCCCTGTATGAAAGAGAATAAAGGAAGCACTGCTAAACAAGCGGATAGGCAAGTTAAATCGTTTTTCAAGATATTCATAGGCACTGGTGGCATCTATTTTTCGAAAAAAAGGAAGAATAAAATAAATGACAAAAAAAGCTATAAAAAAAACAAAAAAATTGAGCACCATGAATGTCCAGTCGGTGGCATAAGATTTCGCCGGAATAGCTATAAATGTGATAGAACTAAGCATAGTGGCAAAAATACTACATGCGGCAGCAAACCAGGGAACCCGTTGTCCTCCACGAAAGAAATCGTTTGTGTCCTTATTCTGGAAGAAAAAATAAACCCCTATGGCAAACATCATCAAAAGATAAATGGCCAGAACAACAAAATTAATTGTTCCGAAAGGAGTTTTGCTTTCCAATATTTCCAATCTTGTTAGTTGGATGTTTGTACCGGACGAATTTTCTTTTTCACCGAGAAATACAAACGAATGCTCAAACGGCATGGTTGAAGCAATGATGTAGTTAAACGGATTCTTACCTTTATTTACCCAAGTGTCTGTAATTGTGTGATATGCCAATATGTTTTGGTTCCCGGCATCGGATTCTCTCAGATATTCCTCATAAAACAAAGGCTGATTGTTATTGCCTGTAAACAGGAATATATGACTTTGTCCAACAGGGATGCTATTTTGTGTCATCGTTTCCAGTGGTATATCTGCACGTTTTAGCCACGGTGATATTGCCCCTTGATACTGTCCGGATTTCGGGTCATATTTCTTTGAATCAAACACAACAGGATTAAACTCATAAACGTCCTGAAGAATTTTGACACTCCGCTTATTATCCCTATTTGTTTCTGGTTTGTATCCTCCCATAACATAAATACAATCATTTTCACCATTATTTTGAGAAATGGTAATATTTGATATTCGGGATGCCCCTGGCCATGGCATTAATTCCTCCCAATGGCTTTTTGCCCCCTGAGATAAATCAAGTCTCCAGAAATTTTGGGTTGCCTTAAGTGGATCAATATTATTGATACCTCCTGCTAAATAAATAATATCGTTGATAACTGACGCACTCATATAGGCGCAGCTTTCGGGCAATTCAGGCAGATCTGTCTTTTCGAGTATCTTTAGTTTTGCATTCCAGCGCAATGCATATACATCAGAATATAAACGATCAGCATCTCTCCCTCCCATGCAAACCACACCAAAGTCTGTTGAAACAGCGGTTCCGAATGCGCACGGGTGATCAAGCCTGCTCTTTTTTATCAATTGATATGAATTATGATCATCCATTTGATAAACCGCCACACTATCATGAAATACGATGGCACTGCTGTCCTTTAACGAAGTAACATTTGCACCGCCGGCGACAATAATTGCTTTGCCGTGAATGCCTGCAAAAGTACCTTTATAGCCTATCGAATAAGGTATCTCAGAAAGTTTTGACCATGTTAAAGAATTGTATGCCTCATTCGTTTTTTTTTGATCATCCTTTTTGGGCGAGTCTTTCGGTAAACTGCATTTCCATACCCTTGGCGTTCGAACACCCGGACGGATCTCTCCGCTTGGGATAATCAGGCTGTTGTTCCATTCAACGATCGATGTGGTAACATGGCTGATAGTTGGTAAAACACCAAAATCTTCCCAAATGTTATTGTCTGTATTATAGGAAAGAATGTTTTTTGAAAAACCCGGGTGATCAGTTAGCAGATGTTTTAATTTTTTGCTTAAAACCCGTTTGCATACACTATCTGTTTCATAAGAAATTTTTGTTTCCAACGTTTCTGTTTCCAAATCGAGCTTGCCGTCAGATCCTCCAAAGATCAAAATTCGTTTCCTGTTAAGAAACGCTGCTGTTGCGGCCATAACACAGCATGGTTTATTTTTGTACGAAATATCTGGCAACTGTTGCCATTCAGAATTGCACAAATCAAAACAATATGCATCAGTTAACAGTTTTGTGGGCATAGCAGGAGCAATATCCCTGCCACTGAACAAGTAAAATTTACCTTTATTGCTTTTGATTAGTCCTGCTGTTACAGCTAATATTCGTGGCTGCCCGGGCCATGGGGGCTGTTCCTGCCAGTGAAATTCATCAGGATTGTCTTCCTGTAATAAATTTAACGTGAAAAACCTATGCGTTGCTTTTGCTCCTTTCATGGTTTCTTGCCCGCCTGCAATGCAAATAGTATTGCCCACCAACGTCCCTGACATAAAAGCTAAACTACAGGGAAGAGATGGGAGTGTTTCCGTCTCAAAAGAGAATGTAATCGGATCCCATTTTAATCGAAATACGCTGTTGTAACAATGTTCTGCATCACAGCCTCCAATAAGAATTAAACCTCTGTCAGTTGAGACAGAAACACCGTAAGCCAATGCCTTGGGCAACCTATATGTTTTATTGGTTAGCCAGCGGTATTCCCCCCGCATATCTCTTTGTAATACAAAAATGTCGTCATACCACACTTTATGACCACCATTCCATGGGGGATCGTCAGGAAAATTACTTCCCCCAGCCAATATGAATACATCATTGTGAACTCCCGCAAATGCCCCCGCTAACCCGAACTGAACATTTTGTCCCGGGGCAGGCGGTAAAGGGGGTAACTCGATCCATTTCAGAACTGATCCTGCATTAAGGGTAATGGCAGGGAAGAATAGTATTACAAAGAAAATGGATGGCAAAAAAAAATGGGGAAAACACTTTTTTAATCCTTGTTTTATAATTCTCATTATTATCAGTCTGTAAGATATTTTAAATGTGCTAATATATCTTCTATAGGACAGCGACCTATTGACAAAGGGTGAAGGTGCTTTCCTGTAGTACGTAAAAAAGCTGCTGTTTTTTCATTGAACCCTCCTGCAGCTGTCAGATACTGCCCCCACCAGCCCGGACCGAAACCGCCTGTGTCCTCCCGGTCATATCTGCTGTTTTGATAACTTTCGGGCCATAACCGGAGAAAATGGGCGACATCGTTCATCCATGTACCACATTCCACTTGTTGAATTGCAGGAAATTTGCTGCATGCATTCTCGATTGCTATCAAGAGGTACCCGGCAAATTTTTCCATATCTTCAAATGGAGATTTCGGCATATCAGCATTTATAAAATGGACAGCTACCAATTCGTTTTCTTCATGCATCGTGTACCAAACATGATGAAAAGGCTGCTCCGGGAAAACATAATTCGGTTGAAACCTTGTCTTGAGCAATGGCAGCAGCATTTCTAAACCAGATTGCTCCATGGCTGATGTATTGCATTCGTTGTTGCATTCATCCATTAACCTTACTAGTTTTGTTCTGACTTTAATCCACTCAGGGAGTGCTGAAATTTTGGATGTTACACGACGGTCTAGGGTTACCAGCCTGGCAAGCCATGTAACATGATCAAACTGCTCCCCGGCGGAAGTACCTGACCGCTTTGCTAAATCCCAAATATGGAATAACATTAGTCGGATCACTTTGGGAACATATTCGCCCAGTGGAGCATACATCGCAGCAACTTTATCTTCAAATGTTTTCATTATTATGTTTAATATCATTGATTCCTGTTAGGATTTAATAACTCAGAGAGAGGTATCCGCTGAAAAGTAATATCTGCCTGACTCCCTTCATAAAGAATTCCGATTGTCTTCTCGTCAACAGAAGTTAAACAGGAATACCCTCTGCTGTTGCCTTCATCAAGCAATAACCAGTATTTTTCTGGCCAGGTATTGCCATCATCAAAACTGATTTTAATAGTCATATGATGCCGTCCTGTTTTCGTATTGGGATTTGAAAACAGTAAAATGCTCTTATCCTTTCCTTGATTATCTTTATAATGGTGTTTGTGTAGAGAAGCCATACAGGTAGATTCGATAAGAGCTCCGTGGCTTGTGGGGTGTTCAGTCCATGTATTGCCCATATCATTGGTTGTATAGATAGCTCTGCCGTTTGAAGCCGATTGATTCCTGCTGTTCCTGTTGTCTCTCATATTGAGTAAAATTTTCCCATCATTTAACTGAACCGCTGTACTCTCCGTTGTATTAGTGGCAGGCGCCCTGCTTGTTTCCCATGTTTTTCCTCCATCTTTGCTAAAAGTGATATTGGAAAAACATACACCTTCCGAATCACGTCCCTGGGAAGGAAAAACAAGCGTCCCGTCGGAAAGGGTTATGCCATGACCCGGTGAAGGAGCCAAAAGCCACCATTCCTCTTGTTTTAACATTCGCGTGAGATTAGTCGGTTTGCTCCAATCTTTGCCATCATTTGTTGATTTAGTCAGAAGAAACTGAGACGACTCTTTGGGATCGAATCTTGGTTGCGACCCCCTACCAAACCATTGATGTTGCCATTCCTGGCTTTGCTCAGTCAATCCTTCAATCCATTTTCCGTTTTTATCAAGGACGCCATGCATCCAGCATCCTGAGATAAATATATTATCAGAATTTGTATCAGCAAGGATACAGGCATCAGCCACACCGTTAAATTTTTGAGGCAAGCCTCCCCATTCTCCCATATCCAATGCAATACTCATTGGCTCCCACGTGTTTCCTCTATCAGTGCTGCGGCTTACGCCAATATCTATGTTCCCTTGAAGATCCCGGGGACTATCTCTTCTTACATCATAAATGGCAAGCAAAGTCCCTTTGTTAGTACGTGCTAGTCCCGGTATCCTGTATGTGTCGACGTTCTCATCCAAATGTTGTCTTACAGCAACGCCAATTCTCTGTTTTACAGGAGGGGAAACAATTCCCGGTTTGACGTAGCTATTTCCGGAAAATCCTATATTCAGGCAACCGGCGTCAACCATATTTTGGAGGTTTGCATTATCTGCCAGCTCGCAAGTAAGCAAGAAATAATTTTCACCAGGAATAAGAGGCTGTTTTCCTTTAATTATCAGGTCGGCCGAAATTTTTTTCTCCTGCCCGAACAGTCGTGGATCCGCTTCCATGTTCCATAACGAATCGTTCCCTACGTAATACAGTCTTACGGTTTTAATATCATTTAGATCTGTCGTGCCATTTAAAGTCAAATGAAATGAAGTCACATCGAACGGGCCTTTATCTTTTCTCGCTAAAATCCTGATTTGTAATAAGGGGTTATTTTTTTTCAGTTTAAGTACCGGTACTTGCATTTGCAGTAACCCAACATTAACATCAGTTTCCCTGTAATTACAGAAAACAAACATTAACACGGCTAAAACGGTGAATATAATTTCAGTCGTTATTTTTTTCATGGCAATATAATAATAGAATTATCATAAATAAAAAATTATGTTTGAAACCAAAAAGGCGCCTACGTGTACTTTCTCAATATAATCCTGATGAGAAAAAATGCTATAGGCTTCACTCATCAGGACTACACTAAGGAAAGTCGTTGTAACAAGAAGTTCAATATCCCGTTGTTTGCTCAATTTTTGGATTTTTTGCCATTACATTAGTATGGACAGCCCAATATAATGGAGTGTTTTTCCCTTTTAAATTAGGGACATATTCGTATACATTTATTACTCCTGATTTATGGGCCCTTACCAGATCCCACCAGCGTTTCATTTCATGAAATAATTCCCTTCCGCGTTCATCAAGGATTTCCTTTTCAAGTAAAACCTTATTGTTTTCAGTAAAAAGCGGTATTCCCGCTCTTTCCCTGACTTTATTAAGACATTTAAGTGCATTTTCAGGTTGATTTAATGCGGCATATGCTTCCGCTTTAAGCAGTAACATATCTGATAGCCGGTAAATAATAATATCGCTATCGGAAATACGGTCATCAGCATATTGGGTACCTCTGAATTTATTTGGCCAGTAATTAACTATATTTCCTTGTATAATTTCAGGAATATAGGTTCTTGCGATGCGTTTATCTTCCGGATAATTCTGAAATAGCGCCAAAGCTCTAGGACTAAGGGTATATGCCTGCTGACCTACCAACGACATGGGCAATGCTGAAGCATTATCGGCGCCTCCAGAAGTACCAAAACGGAGGAAAGCAAGATTGTATTGCTCGCTAGTATACTCGTCCCGGTTGAGATAAATAGATAAAATTATTTCATTATTCTTGCGATTGGAAAAAATGCTTCCATAATCCGTTAATAAAGCAACATTCGAATTTTCAACCTCCCCAATTGCATCTATGGCTTCATTAAAATCAGGATTTCCTCCATTCAAAACCTTACCTGTCCACATTTTTACATCTGCCAGTAAGGCATAAACGGCAGGTTTTGAAAACCTGTATTTATCAGCATATCCAGCTTCGGGGAAAAGTTGAAGAGACTTGCTTATATCTGAATTAATCTGCGTGAATATTTCTGAAACTGGCGTTCTGGGATAAAGCGGCTCATTTTCATCAACCACTGGGTTTAGTACTAATGGTATATTTCCCCAAATTTTAGCTAAGTAAAAATACATTGCTGCCCGAAGAGCATACGTTTCTGCCTTTATACTATTCTTTGTATCAGAATTCGAAAATTGAAAATTATCAATTTTTTCCAGAAGCAAATTACAATTACCAATAGTGCCATAATAAGATGTCCAGTCTCGTGTATTACCAGCAGTTATATTTTGAGACCAATAAGGACTAAAACGTTCGTTATACCCTGTTTTCCACATCTCGCAACGGTCTTCTCCAAATGCCATATTATCCAAATGTCTCCGAAACTGGGAATAAATACCAAAGACATAAGAAGTAAAGTCATTTTCACTCTGCCAGAAGTTTTGACCTGTAATGGATGACTTGACGGTAATATCCAGTATATCTTCACAGGAGAAAGCGATTAGTGTAAAGAAAATCATGCAGTATTTTAATATTCTTCTTCTCATAGTATGTTTTATAAATATTTGATTGTTATTAAGATGCAAGTAATTATTTCAGAATTGAAGAGTTGCTCCGAAAGTAAATTGCCTTGGACGTGGGTAGCCACCCTCATCATAACCTTTATAAACTTCAGGATTGATACCCTTATAAGCAGTCAGGTAGCCAATATTATAAATACCTCCATTTAGGGTAATACTCCTCGCGGTTAATAATTTACATATTCTAACAGGTACATTATAAGATAATGAAACCCCTCTGAAAGCAAGAAAATCACCTTTTGAATAATAAATGGAATTATCAACACCATACATATTGTCAAGGCCGACTCCGATATATCCTGTTTGTGCACCTATAAACCGTAAATGATTATGGAAACCTACATCGTAGTCAAGCATACTGTATCGGGGGTATTTCTTTCCAACATCACCCTGTTTTTGCCAGATTTCATTTCCAAGTGCCGCTTTTGCCGGTCCTTCGCCGTCACGTCCCTGCCCCAAAGCACGTCCAAGTTCTCCGTTATTAATCACATGCCCCATTGCAAAGTCCATAGCTATCCGGATTTCGAATCCTCTAAACTTAAATGTGTTTTGTATTCCTCCGATTTTATCGGGTACCCGATGACCCATAAAAACCAGGTCTTTCTCGTTAATAAGGTTATCCCCGTTAAGATCGGTCCAATTTACATCCCCACCATGCTTCACTTTTCCCAGATTTCCGGATGATGTCATCATGTCATGAATCGGACTGGCTGCGGCTTCTTCATCAGTAGCAAATATTCCGTTTGATTTCCAGGCCCAAAGGCCCAAGGGCCTTTCTCCCTCTGCATATCCACCAACTTCTATTTCTTTTCCTAATTTAGGATCGTAAACTAAGCCACCATCAATTCTGTTTTTATCCCTGCCATTATCAGGTAATTTAGTAATTACAGTTCTGTTAAAAGCAAAAGAAAAATTTGAGGTCCATGAAAAACCATTAATATCCAGTATTTTTGCATTTAGTTCAAACTCAAACCCCCTGTTGCGTAAAGATCCAACATTGTATTTGATGCTGGTGAATCCGGTTTCAGCAGGCAGGGGCAGATCAGCCAGCCTATTGTTAGTAAGTTTGTTATATACATCAAAAACGACATTCAGCCTGCTGTTAAAGAGACTCATATCTAAACCAGCATCCAATGTCCCCGTGGTTTCCCAAAGTAAGTTTTCATTGGGAAGATTCTTCCTTGTTAAACCGGAATGTGTTGCATATAAACTTGCATTGTAAACACCATAAGTGTCCTCAATGGATAAGTTAGACAATCCTGTTTTACCCCAGCTTGTCCGTATTTTTAATTGATTGACGGGTTTTATTTTCCAGAATTCTTCGTTACTGACAATCCATCCAGCTGACAAAGAGGGGAACGTCGCATAACGGTTTTTAGGAGCAAAATTGGAGAATCCGTCGCGGCGGATGGATGCTGCAAAAAGGTATTTGCCATCAAAATCATAGCTTAACTGCCCAAAATAACTTACACTTTTGCTCTCACTAAAATACGAATATGCGGTCATGTTTGGCGTTACAACTCCGTTGATTATGGCGGACTGGGGATCTCCGGTAATTGTTGAAATGTAATCGGTAGCTGATCGCTGTGAAGTTCCTATTACCTGAAAGAATTTATTACGGGTATAATTAAATCCTCCTAAAACCATCAGGTTATGTTTCTCTCCAAAAGCATGGTTGTACTGTACAACATGGTCGGTCATAATCTGGGCAGATTCGTCCTCTCGTTGATATTTGTAACGCGGTTTGGGTTGTCGGGAATAGAATTTTTCGAAATCGCTTCTGTTATAGTTCGTTGTATTCAACGAGGCAGACGGTCTGTAATGAAGATTTCGGATAATTTCATAATCGGCAGACAACCTCATAATATACTGGGAAGTATTCACATTATTATCTTGGAAGGCCAATTGATGAAGGCGGTTTCGTGGGTTGTTACCCTCGCCGAGATTGGGTGTGCCATCATCGTTGTAAAGCCTGTTTAAAGATGGATTATGGACACCTCTTACCAAATCCCTTATAATATCATCAGACATCTCATTATCGTTCCATAAATAAGATAAACTCAAATTCATGCTGACCTTATTATTTAATTTATAACCTGAATTTGCCAGGGCACTGAATCGTTTATAACCCGTTCCCAGGAAAATACCTCCCTGATCGATATAACCCAATGAAACATTATAGTTTGAAACATCAGAACTACCAGTTACTCCGATATTATAATTATTGGTATGGGCTGTATTCCATACCACATCCTGATAATGACTATCCTTAAAAATAATGGTATGCCCGGGATTTGCCGGATCATCCATGGTTTCCCATCCCTTTGCCAGTAGATTATTAACATATTCCTGTCCTTCCACAGCCACCAGGTTATCGATATATGCCGGATAGAACTTGAATTTACCATACTCCCCTTTGTTGATAAAAGTAGGTACCGTCGCCATATTGCCCGAGACAAAGAGCATAGTATAAGGATCATAATCATCGATCCCCCGGGTCTCCATTCTACGTGTTACTTCTAAATATTCCCTGGCATTCATATAATCGTATGACTTAGCTAATGTTTCAATGCCATGCTGGTAACGGAAAGTAAAGTTTGCTTTTCCCATTCCTTTTCCGGTTTTTGTTTTTATTACTACAACCCCATTTGCACCACGTGCTCCGTAAATTGCGGTGGAAGCGGCATCTTTCATTACCTGGATCGATTCAATATCATCTGGGTTGACGTCATTAAAGTTCCGGAATACTCCATCAACAATTACCAGAGGGTCACTGGGTTCACGACCTTCAATATCAGCTCCGCTGGCTGCTGTTCCATAGGGTTTTATTGTCGTACCACCGCGAATCACGATGTTCGCCACTGCACCCGGTTGCCCCGTTAACACAGGGATGGAGACACCTGCCATTTTCCCCTGAAGTGCCTGGATCGGACTTACCGATGGAATATTTTGTATTTCTTCCGGTGAAATACCCGAAACAGAACTGGTTACCTTTCTTCGCGACTGGGTACTATACCCAATAGCAACCACTTCTTCAATCCCTATATGTTCTTCCTCCATTTCAATGTCAACTACGGATTTCCCGGAGATCTGTTTTTCCTGGTTTTTCATCCCTACAAATGAAAATACTAGTGTCGCATCATTGGGCACATTGGGAAGAATATAGTCCCCGTTAGAATCGGTAATTGTTCCATGCGTTGTTCCTTTTAGGACAACTGTGACTCCCGGAAGAGGAACGCCAGAAGAATCGATAATCTTCCCTTTCACTACAATTTTCTGATCTTGATAGTTCTTGAGTGGTGATCCCGATGTTTTGCGTATCACAACGATTTTGTCATCAATCTCATAGTCGAAGCCATATGGCACTACGATCTGATCGAGTATTTCATCTACCGTGGCTTTTGTGACATCAATTGAAACTTTAGGTAGGTTCTTTAAAAAATCAGAACGATAGAGAAAATAGAAATTACTTTGTTCCTCAATCTTTTGTAAGACTTCTTCTACGGAAACATTCTTTAATTTCAACTCCAGGTTTGTTCTCTGGGAGTATACACTGGCCGATACATGGATTAAGCCGGTCAGCAGCAAAAATGCAGTTATTCTCATCATTAAGAATAGTTTTTTCCACCTGCACAAACAAGTGGGGTGACATTGTTTTTTTTTCATAAATTTGTACTGTTTAGACTGAAATCATTTAGTTATTACTAAGTGTATTGCGGGAGATGGCGTAAACATCTTCCGCAATTTCTTTATTATTCAACGATTATTGTTTTGTTGTCGATTCTAAATTTTACCTCCTCGGTCTTTTCAATCTTCTCAAGAATTTCCTGAATAGTGGCAGAACGTTGCAGGTTACCGGTAAAACGAATGTTTTTTCTGTTATCGTTTGCAAAGAAAATCTCAGTATCGTACCATCTGGATAAGGTTTGCATAATGCTGACCAGACTCTCATCGTCAAACATAAAACGTCCCTCTCTCCAGGCAATGGGGATCGAGGTATCGACTTTCCGGCTGGAGACCAGCAGATCTTTTTTTGAGAAAACACTTTGCTGACCGGGAGCCAAAGTGCATTTATTCCGAGGATTATTTTTCTCAAAAACCTCTACTTTTCCATCAACAAGTGTCGTGAATATGAATTTGCTATCCTCATACGATGAAATATTAAAACGGGTGCCGATTACTTTCACAGCTTGTTCTCCCGAGCGAACAAAAAAGGGTGCGCTCTCATTTTTTGCCACTTCAAAATAGGCTTCACCATTTAATTCGACGATTCGATCTTTTTCTGAAAACTGCACAGGATAATGAATACTTGAGCCGGAATTCAGCCAAACATTTGTACCATCCGAAAGTTGGAGAAAGAACTTGCCTCCTCTGGGAATTTTTAATGTATTATATTTAATTCCTGCCTCGTCTGTTTTCTCTTCAGCACGTGTGTACTCAAGCCTTTCACCTGTACTTCGTATTTTTGAACTGCCTTCGTAACAGACGAAAGACTGTCCTTGTGAAAGATTATGTTTTGATCCATTACTTAAGATAAGTTCGGCCTTATCTGAACCGGGTCTAATGATGTCATTTTCCGCCAACCCGCTCGTATCAATATTTTTATTGGTAAAATAAAAAAGTAGTGCAAGAACCAAAATACTTGCGGCTACAGTTACGGACATGGTTGCAAGTCGGACAATAGTGTGTTGCACATGATCAGTTTTTTGCTGAACTCCTTTCCATGCCTTTTTTAATTCTTGATCATCCCGGAACTGGCTTCCTTCGGCATAAAATCGTTGTGCTTGTTTATAAAACTTCAAATGCCCAGAATCTTCCTCCATCCAGTTTTGCAATAGTTTGTCCTCTGAATCGGAGATGGTCGTCCGGTGAATCTTTTTCCAAATGATTGAAAACTCAATTATATTTCGTTGTTTCGACATATCTCAGCGAATTTTATCCTGTGACACACCAAACTTGAAAATGGGTGACCGGATTTATAGAAAAAATTTCAGTGAGGTCGAAGTCAGTAAAATATTCCGGAGTTTTTCCTTTGCCCTTTGGATCTCTGTTTTTACCGTGTTTTCAGAAATGCCATGGAGATTAGCCAGTTCATGATATTTTTTTCCTTCGAGATACTTTTGTTTAAAGAGTTCAGCCATCCGGGGTGGAAGTTTTTCAATTGCTTCCTGAATTTTTTGAAAGATCTCAGCGTCAATCCAGTTTGAAGGATCGTCAGCATTCATGGCTGCTTCAATATGCAACAATTTATGCCGGTCATGAATTTGCAAATCACGTAAATGGTTAAGACAACGGTTCTTGACCGACTGATAAAAATAGGCTTTAATAGAAGTTTCAATGTTTATTTTTTCACACTTTTCCCAAAAATGAACAAACAAACCTTGTACAATATCTTCGCAAGCTTGTTTCTCAAAAATAAAACCTTCTGCATACCGGATCAGATACGGATAATATTCATAAAACAGAGTTTCGAAAACCTTTTTATTTCGTTTCTTTACTTCATTTAGTAATATCTTATCTTCTATATTCATCGGTTTTTGCCGGGCATATCTTCTTTGAAAACGATAAAAGTAAGAGAATTTAAAATAATAACAAGACCTTTCCAGCTTGCTGTAAAGAAAAATTGGTACACAAAGGAAATGACCTTATTGAGCATGGCGGCCCAGGGTATAAGGAATAATATAGTACGATCATCCTGAAGTAGCCGAATTTCTTGAGAAACTGATGTTACAAGCAAAAAATGAGGTGGAAGTTTCGTACCATACGAGCAAATAGATTGGCAGTTATAAACTAAGATTGAATTAATATGTTTTAGTCGGCCATAAAAACCCACGTTCTATGAACGTGGTCAGAGACGTTCTACGGGTTTGCCTGTAAAACAACTCATGTTTACCTTTCGAGAGTTGCCCCTACAACCAAGAAAGGAAAAAACAATGAGTCGTTTTAAAAAGATGTTGCATGCCATTTGGCACTGTACGTGCCACATAGTTTGGACACTCAAATATAGGTACAGAATATTGAAAGATAAATTAAAAAATGAAGTAGAACATTGCATTCGGCTTTTCGCAGCGCAGAAGCGATGTGTGATTAAGGAGTTAAATATTCAGATTGACCACGTTCATTTGTTAATAGAAGTACCGCCCAAGGAGTCCATATCGGACATGGTAGGGATTTTGAAAGGTCGGACTGCGATTCGGGTGTTCAATCGGTTCAAAGAGCTGAAACATCGCCCCTATTGGGGCAATCATTTCTGGTCAAAAGGCGATTGCGTTGATACTGTGGGTCTTGATGAGGAAATGATCAGGTGCTATGTAAAGTATCAGGAAGAACGGGGAAAGAAAGAAGAACGGAAATAACAAAAACGAGAGGGACAACACCCCGTTGCCTTCTTTAAGGGCAACGGCAGTCTTACCCCTTATAGGGGTTAACTCAAAGCCCCCTCCTCTGGATGGGGATTTTTTACTTTTACTATGGTTAGAAAACTCACAATTAAAATTAGGTACCATGGAAAACGAAAATTTGTATCCGAGAGTAACCAAAGAACTGATTGACAGGAAGAAGGCATTGGCTCAGGAAACCATGGAGGCATGGAGTAATTTCAGCAAAGCAGTATTTAAGGAAGGAGCACTTCCGGGAAAAACAAAACAATTGATTGCTGTTGCGGTTGCACATGTGATCAGTGTCCATATTGCATCCGCTCTCATACAAAACAGGCGATGAGGAAAGGAGCAAGCAAGGAAGAAATTATGGAAGCGATATGGGTTGCTTCCATAATGCGGGCAGGAGCAGCTTATGCACACGCCGCTGTTGCTCTGGACGAGATGAGAAATGGGATATAAGATCATGAAAGAAAGATTAAATTATTCAAAGGTGGCTCCTGACGCTTTATGATGGAACCGATTAAAATCAAAAGAATTTACGACAAGCCGTCAGACGATGATGGTTACAGGATTTTGGTTGACAGGATTTGGCCTCAGGGAATTTCTAAGAAAGATGCAAACCTGAATGAATGGAACAAAGAAGTCACCCCATCGGCAGAACTTCGCAAATGGTTTGACCACAAGGAAGAACGGTTTGATGAATTTGGCTGACTGTATCGTGAAGAATTGATGGCAAAAACGGAAGAATTAAACAGGTTGAAGGCCCTTGCCAAAAAGGGAAGTCATCACATTATTATACGGAGCCAAAGATCCGGCAATCAATCACGCTGTTGTACTAAGAGAATTATTGATGAAATGACTAGGAATGATGAGATACAGTTGCCTTCTTTTGCCCGGATCCCGAATAAATTGAATATTATCTAACTATTTAGTAGTAAGGTTATTAAATCAAAGTCGGATAAAATTGATGCCAATAAACAGGGAAGTGTTCGTTTCATGATTATTGGATTTATGGAATGCGAGTCTTATCTGATTTTTGATCGTTTAATAGTTGCAACAGATCAGTCCGTTGGCGTGACAGGAGATTTTCGTCAGCCAACGGATGGTCAATCTTCAGATAAGTTGCCGTTTAGGATCATTTCATCTGTGACTTTTTGCGTTTAGGCATTTTCTGTGCTTCTTTTTTTGTTCTTTTCTCAAGTCGCCTCTCTTTAAGATTCTTACTGGGTTCTTTCAAACCATTTCCTTTTTTTGCCATGATTTTTATTTTAGAGTTAGACATGAATATGACGTAAACAAACGATTCGGGAGCTATGCATCAAAAACCCCATTTGCTTCAGGTTGGTAGATGATGTTTTTAATTCTTATTTTCTTTTCGCCCAGCGGGGCGTCAAATTTGATTACGCTTCCTACTCTGTATCCCAATAAGGCGCTGCCAAGAAGTGAAAGAATCGAAATATTCCCCTTCCTGAAATCAGCATCTTTTGGATATACAAGCCTTATAGTCATTACTTTGCCGTTATCTAAATCAATAACTTCTATGAGCGAGTTCATGGTCACCAGGTCAGGCTCAATTTCTTTCGGATCTACTTTTTCTGCACGGGCAATTTCCTCGCATAAAACAGTTAAATTATTAAGTTCTTCATTTTTCGTTTTCTTAATCGATCCGATCAGACTACCTAGCCTGACATAATCATTGTCGGTAATAATAATGTTCCGTTTCATATCTGTTTTATTTTAAATTATTTCAACAATATTGACAGTTTTAATATATCTTTTCTTCATTATTAAAGAATAGTAATTTAATTTATGGCCTTTGTAAAAACAAAACGGATGCGATATATTAATATCGTATCCGATACAAACATAGTGAATTTTTTATACTTTTACCAAAATATATACGAATGGGAAATAAGTATGCTGTTCTAAAACAGTTAATTGACCTTTTTGAGTATTACGAACTGGAAAATGAACAATCAGATGTGCTGAGTTTTGCTCAGTGGGTTGTGGGCAAACTTCGTGACGAACATGAATTTCAGGATTATACGGTAAATAAAACAATATCAACGCGTTATCAGGGATCTTCAATTCCTTTTAAAAATCGCTTTGATGATAAAATCCGATTTCTTGAAGCTGTTGCCGGAATTGCCCGGTATCATGAATTTTACACCCGGAAAGCATTAAAAGATATGGTGATCAATACTCGTCTGGAGTTCCTGTTCCTTCAGTCTGTTGATATGCTCGAGAAAGCAAAGAAAACTGATTTGATCAATATCTATCATCTGGAATATACGACTGGTATGGACACGATAAGAAGGTTGATTAATAATAATTTGCTGTACGAGGTACAGGATGAAACTGACAAAAGAATCAAGCTGCTTATTCTGTCTGATTTTGGGAGAGTTGTTTATGAGCAAGCCAGGAAGAGAATGAATGATGAAAGCGCCATGTTCTTTACCGCAATCAGTGATAATAAATGGAAAAAGATTTTACCCGTTTTAGAAGAAATTGACGATTTCCATAATAACATTTTTCAAAAACACAATAATAAACCATTTGCCGAATTATCTAATCTAATGGGTTCACTCAGGCATTTGCATAAATAATCGCGATTCCGGAGTTTTTACAGAACCTCGGACCGGAGTCTGTTGCCCGCTAAAAGGAGAGAACTGTCCGGTAGTTTACCGTTTATTTTTCTCCCGGAATTCGGAAGGTGTGAACCCGGTTTTTTGTCTGAATAATCTGAAAAAATAATCGGCCGATTCAAACCCGAGCTCAACAGCCAGCTCCTTAAAAGACTTACTGGTCGTAATTAAAAGGTCTTTGGCTTTGTTGATCCGCAGCTGGATCTGATATTGCGCAGGCGATACACCGGTGTATTCCTTGAATTTCTTTCGGTACAGGGAATAGCCCAATCCCATGTCCTTAGCCAGATTTTCCTGCGAAATGGACCGGTGGAGGTTTTCCATGATGAACAGCTTCGCCTGTCTGATATGTGTTTCAATAGTCTTACCTTCAAAAACATGGTATTTTTTCGACGCGATGAGCCGCCCGATAATCTGAAGCAGCATTCCGGACGCGATGTACTGAAATCCTGGCTTTTCATCTTTAATCAGATCGATAATACTCAGGTAGTTCCCGGCAATTGTTTGGTCGACGCCCGCTCTGATCACCGGATTTTCAGCATTGAGAAACTCCCGTTCACGATAATGCCTGATCAGATCTCCGTCAAACTCGACCCAGTATTCGTCCCAGCCGGTGCGTTCGTCGGGCTTAAACCGATGCCAGATCCCGGGAAAGAGGATAAACGCATCGCCGGTGCCGATTCTCCGGCTGCCTGAAAGTTCCGATTCGAAGATGCCCTGTCCCCTCGTGATATATAAAATCTGATATTCGGGGAGACGCCGCCCGACCGACCAGTGGAAATAATGGTGTGACGGATCATCAACAAGCGGATATTCAGTCTTTGGCGGTATTTGAATATGCCCTGCTCCCGTCAGATACATTCCCCAGCGTTTGTCTTCTTCTCCAATGGTGAGATACTTGTAAAACCGTTTATCTGCAGATGTCATTTTGTGCAGTATTTATATCATTTTGTGTGATGGCAATTTTGTACTTCAATTTAATTTTGCACATAAGATAATTCATTTTCAAAATTATATAAAGAAAATGAAAGTATTGGTGAGAACGATAAACAAATCAAACCCTTTTATGTCAGTTTGTCCGGATCACAAAGCAATAACCAAAAAAAACCAATGATGCAACTAATTACCCTCAGGAATACCCATGGACTGAAAGCAGTGATCACGAATTACGGCGGAAGGGTTGTCAGCATGTTTGCTCCCGACAGGAATGGCCGCTTTGAAGATCTTGTTTTGGGCTACGACAAGCCCGAAGACTATCTGCACTCGAACGA
>JBDKTZ010000084.1:0-16880 GCA_039679975.1 Prolixibacteraceae bacterium | reverse complement strand
TTCGCCATCGCGCATGATGTCGGCGATTGCTGCGATGCTCAGGCCGTTTTCACGGGTTCCGATCCATAGGTTATCCCGGTCGTCGATAAGCAGCGACAAAACTTCCCGGTCAGGAAGAAAAGTATTTAGCGGAGGAAGATAGCGGAAATGCTGCGTTTTTCCGTTTGTGAGATCGTACAGGATGATGCCGTCGGAGGTTCCCGCCCAAAGCCTGTTTGTATGATCGATCAAAATGGTGAAGGTTTCTGCATGCGACGAGGCAGCGATTTTTTCGACACCGGCAATGCTCCGCTCATCGTCCGATAATGTTATTTTAAACAGTCCTTCATGTTTTTTCCCAACGTAGAGACAGTTGTTGTGCCAGGTAATTGCCTCGAGATTGGCGGCAATTTCGGGGAAATGATGTTTGGCGTCAAGCATCCGGATTACCGAATCGTTTTGGGCCTTGATTAACAGTCCGTGCCTTACGGAAGTGATAAACACATTTTCTTCAGGTGAAATGGCGATCTGGTAAACGGCGCCCAGATCGATCGGTTCGTCCTGGCTGAGTGGATGATAGTGACGAAATGTGCCGTTCCGGGTATTCAGTTTGTCGAGTGAAGTATAATTCAGTACCCAGGGATTTCCTTCGCGGTCAAGGTGCATATCGACTACATAATTGAACGACAGGGAAGCGGGGTCGTTCGGAACGTTGCGGAAAATCTGGTAATTCTGTCCGTCGTATCGGAACAAACCGTCATTGGAACCAAACCACAAAAAGCCGATGGAATCCTGGTCAATACACCTGATTACGCTGTTGGGAAGCTTGTCCTGCGTAGAAATCACTTCAAAATAAAGCGAGCGGATATCGGGCTGTGAAGGCGTGCTAAGTCCGCAAATTGCTTGCCCAATAAGAAGCAATGTGGTAAGAAAGAATTTATCTCGCTGACATCGGTTCATCCGTATCCTGGTTTATCTTTTCAAAAATAGGGTATAAAATGGTAAATCCATCTGCAGATGCAAACCGTGAAGGGCGGCTGACGGTTCAATTATGGGGGGCAAATTGGTCAAATGTCACGATGTAAACTGAAGTTTGATTATCCGATTTGTGCTCTGGTATTTGATTTTGATCCGGCGCGACAGAGCAGCCTGTTTTTGCCGGTAACTTCTAATATGTTTACTAGCATATACTTTCCCCGCAACCATTTGGTAACTTATTCATCTTCTTAGCAAAGCGATCCTGGAAAAGGCTTCCCTGTTTAAACCTTAAAGCCTTTTATTATGAAAACACGGCCACCGTAAACATCTTTCCCCGCTATGGCTTTTCAGTCCGGAAGAAAAACAATTATCAAATTTTTAAAAATCAGAAACTATGAAAGCAACAATTTTGAAAATTAGTGTATTCGTCCTGTTCTTTAGTTTGATGGGAGCAGGGTGCGAAAAAGATGAAGAACTCTTCTGGGAAATCTCTCCTAACAATAAAAGTGCTGTAATCCAAAAAGAAGTGAATGGTGTTGAATTCAAATTTTGCCTTCTAAATGAAGAAAGAGAACCCGCCACTGTTTTTAATCAAGGAGAAAACTTCATTTTCTATTTTTCTGTTACCAACAAGAGTAGTGAAAAGTTTTATTTCTACCCTGGCTATGCTTATTCTGAAGAAAATGATTTTTGCAAAGTTTACAATTCGAACAGCCAAAGTGAGGGAAAACCTTATAGAATGATCACAGTTCTTAATATTGGAATAGGAGCATATCCTTTTGATATTGGTGATTCGTACATATTTGAACAACCCTGGGTCGATGTTCGTGATTCAATTTGGTCATGGGAAAAGGGAACTTATGACAGTACCCAACAGCAACCTCTCGATAAAGGGGATTATTATACGGCATTTCAATATCGTTTTCTGTTTGAACGTCCCGGTGATAATCCCACTCTTTCTACGGATACTTTAAGGTTTAAAATCAATTTTAAAATCCAATAAAAATGAAATGAATAATCCTGACTATTATTCTACTACCTGTTCTTTACCTAGCCTATGGACAGGTAGAAACAAAATTTTACCCAAATAAAGACGCGCTAAAACAAGTTAAATTTATCCGGAACCATCCGAAAACAAATAAAATAAAAACATTCCCTTCTTTTGATACTCAAAAACTAATTGATGAAGACAAACTAAACGAACGATTGGATATTCCTTTCCGTTTCGGAAAAGGCTTTGATACGAATATTACCTTGCATGACAGAGGGTGGACCAATGTGGATTACCGAGTCATTGTTTGCCTTGATCAGCAGTCCGTGCCGGACATAGGTGATATACGCATTTTCTTTGGGTGAAATGGCGATCTGGTAAACAGCACCCAGGTCGATCGGCTCGTCTTGGCTGAGTGGATGATAATTCGTTTTCCGGTTTATCTTTCAAAAATAAGGGATAAAATGGTAAATCCATCTGTAAATGCAAACTGCAAAGAAAGGCTGATCGCTCAATTACAGGAGTGAAATTGGTCAGATCCGCCACTCATAATACTTGCGTATGGCTCCAACGGATCATAAAAGATACTGTTCGCTTGTTTTGTTTTTGGGCATGACCTATTTTTACGGGAAAGTAATTGGTTAACGAGACAAAAGACTGGACACGGGCATTAACTGGAACGATCCAAAAGAGCGCTAAAATGGAAAATAGTATCGAGATTTATAAAACAGCTAAGGGCACAGAAATAAGTGTAAAGCTTGAGAATGATACGCTTTGGCTCGATGCTCATGCGATCGCCAGGCTCTTTGGTGTAAACCGGCCTGCAATTGTGAAACATATTGGCAACATTTACAAAACTGCCGAACTGGATGAGAAGTCAACCTGTTCCATTTTGGAACAAGTTGCTCTGGATGGGAAGAGAAGAAAAATGAATCTGTATAATCTGGACGTGATCTTGTCTGTCGGCTATAGGGTTAATTCATCACAGGCAACGAGGTTCCGTCAGTGGGCAACCCAACGCCTCAAAGATTATTTGGTGCAAGGCTACGCCATTAATGAAAAGAGACTGGCGCAAAAGCTGCAGGAAGTCGAATACCTCAAAACAGGCATCCGTATACTGAACCGTGCCATTGAGCAACAGGCTACTGAAAACGACAGTCAGATGTTGCGCATCTTTGCACGCGGTTTGACGCTGCTTGATGACTATGACCACCAAACGCTCTCAGCAAAAGGAAATTCCATTCGTGAAACGTTGTTCCCAACTTTCGGAGAATATATGCAACTAATTCGGAATATGTATTCCGAATTCGCGTCAGGTGTATTTGGCCAACCGAAAGACGACAGCTTTCATAGCTCCATTGGACAGATCGCGCAAAGCTTTGGCGGTGTTGACTTGTATCCGTCTATCGAAGAAAAGGCTGCTAATCTCTTGTATTTCATTGTCAAAAATCATTCGTTTGTTGATGGAAACAAGCGAATAGCCGCGGCCTGTTTTCTCTATTTCCTGGAGAAGAACAATGCTCTCTATTTTGCCGATGGCACTCCGATTCTCAGTAACGAAGCACTTACCGCACTTACCCTGTTTATTGCCACCAGCAAAACAGAGGAAGCCGAAATCGTTAAAAGGCTAATCGTTAGCATGCTTAACAGAAACAGATCATGAACCGTCCGACCGAAATACAGATTAACCGATTTCAGTTAGCCCTATTGCTCGATAGTGCTCAAGAGCGTTTTTGTAATGAAGTACTTGCAACCACTGTATTTTGTAGTCATTGCGGAGGAATTGCCGGAAAAGGCATTATAGTTGAATACATATACCTAACCAGTCTGAACGATATTAAAGTATGTGGCACTTGTAAGGTCTGCAATGGTAAAGTAGCTCGTATAATCGAGTTCGGAGAGGATAAGAAGTTTAGCGAAAAAGCAAACAATTTCAGGAGCCTCTTAGTAGGTTAAACCAAAATGCCAGAGTACATATATATAAGGTGAGCGTAGTGGGCTTGCTTGAAAGAGACTATTGCGTACTTTTTGCTTGGATCGATAAATAAAAAAAACGATAATAATATATTGATTTACGATAAATTTTATATCTTTGCAAAGATAAGTGTAGGATTAAAATGTAATGGCAAAATCAATTATGAAACGAATTTCAACCGTATTTCTTCGGGTAATCATTGTCCTGATCGGCATTGGTACTCTGGCCCTTTTGCTGTGGGAACCGCACCTTGAGGGCAGAAATGTAAACGTGACGCTCTTTGAAATCTACTTCAAAGATCCCTTCCTGGCATATGCCTATCTCGGATCGGTTTCTTTTTTCGTGATGTTGTTCCAGGCATTTAAGCTGTTAGGTTACGTTGGACAGAACAACGTATTCTCACTAAATGCAGTGAGAGCTTTACGAACAATAAAATATTGTGCGATCATCCTTATTGCTTTTATTGCAGGAGCAGAGGCATTCTTTTTTATCTTTCAGCGAGGCAAAGAGGATATTGCCGGAGGTGTAATGATGGGCCTTTTTATGATTTTTGTGTCTGTGGTAATTGGTACCGCTGCAGCAGTTTCTGAAAGAGTGTTACAAAATGGTGTGGATTTAAAGTCGGAGAATGACTTAACAATTTAAACAAGAATACCTTGGCAATTATAATCAACATAGACGTGATGCTTGCAAAGCGAAAGATGAGCGTCACGGAGCTTACGGAGAAAGTTGGCATAACGATGGCTAATATTTCAATCCTGAAAAACGGAAAAGCAAAGGCCATCCGCCTGTCAACCCTGGAGGCCATTTGCAAGGCGTTGGATTGTCAGCCGGGTGATATTATCGAATACAAAGCTGAACCGGTTAAAGATGATTTGGTAACGAGCCAGGGGTCTGAACGCGTAAGTTAAAATCGGCGTCGGCAGCTTTGGTCGTTACGGGGCCGGTAAAAAGTAAAAAGGAGAGTATGACAGAATTCTGGGAAGAAAGTTTCAGGGAAAAAAAAGAAATGTGGGGATTTGAACCTGCAGATTCTGCCTTCACAACTTTGGAGTTGTTCAAAAATAAAGGGTTAAGTAAAATATTGATACCTGGGTTTGGTTATGGCAGAAATGCCAAAATATTTATTGAACAGGGATTTGACGTAGCCGGAATAGAGATATCAGAAACTGCGATTGGCCTGGCCAGAAAGCATTATGGAAATGATCTGAAAATCCATCATGGATCTGTCAATGACATGCCTTTTGACCAGGAGTCATATGAGGGAATTTATTGCTATGCATTGATTCATTTGTTGAGTGAACCGGAACGAAAAAAGCTAATCAAAGATTGTTATAATCAACTGGATATCGGTGGATATATGGTTTTTACAACGATCTCAAAACTGGATTTCCGCTACGGGAAGGGCGAAGAAATAAGCAAAGATACTTTTAAGACCGGACACGGTGTTAATTTATTCTTTTATGATTCAGATTCTGTAAGAAATGAGTTTGGCAGTTATGGATTGATAAAATCGGAGGAGATCATTGAACCGGCAGTGAATGTCGGGAACAAGCCGTCGCAAAGTTTTATACAGATAATTTGCAGAAAATCACCCGCAGCCGGGCAGGCACGGTAAAGTTTCAGATCAGAAAGAGTTGCGAAGGGTCTGACAAGAGGAATTCTTCCAGCGGTATCCCGTCAGTTCCAACTGTGAACAGGTTTTTAGGATGAAACAGGTTGTCAAATGCTGCCAGTCCTTCGTTGCGGCTGTCAGTTCCGGTTTTCACTTCAATACCAATGAGCAGTCCGCCTTTTTCCATGATAAAATCCACTTCTTTATTGCTTTCGTTCCAGTAATAAAGATTAAATTTCTTCTCAAGAGAAGCATTCAGTAAATGCGCACCCACGGCAGACTCTGCCAGGCGACCCCATTGCTTATGATCGTATGTTGCCTCGCTAAAGGACGCATTTAATTGAGCACTGATCAGGGCATTGTTAAATACCTGGAACTTAGGTTTTGACGAGCGTTTGCGGATGATGTTCCCGGCGTACTTTTCCAGTCCGGTCAAAAGGCCTGCCCCCTCCAGCAGGCTCAAATAGTGCGACAGGGTAGTCAGATTGCCCTTTTCCTGCAAATCCCCCTGTAGTTTGTTTAAGGAAAGAATTTGGGCCGAATAAGTACACCCGATTTCGAAGAGTCGTTTTAACAAGGCGGGCTTATCCACACGGGTGAGCATCAGGACATCTTTGGAGATGCTTGTTTCAATCAGCGAATCCCTGACATAATTTTTCCATCGTTCCTCGTCGTCAATCAGCCGGGCAGACCCGGGATATCCGCCAAACCAGGTATACTGGCCGACAGTCCAGCCAAAAGCATCCCTCATTTCACGATAGCTCCAGTGCGGGATATGCAGCGTCTCAAATCGCCCGGCGAGAGACTCCGTCAATCCTTTCTGAATCAGCAATCGGGAAGATCCCAGCAGGATTACCTTCAGGTTAATGCCTCCCAATGTGTCGGCGTCCCATTCTTTTTTTACGGTCTCGCTCCAGTTTTCCACTTTCTGAATTTCATCAATGGTAAGCAGAAACTCATTATGACCGGAAATCTTCAGTTGCCTGCGGGCCTCGCTCCAAGTGGTCCTGATCCATGCTTGGCCGGCTGCTGCAATATCGTCCGCACTGACTAGCAGCGATGGGAAGTTGAGCTTTTGGGTTAGCTGTGCAATCATGGTTGTTTTCCCGACCTGGCGCGGTCCGGATATCACCTGAATAAATGATCTGGGTTCATTGATCCTTCCTGTAATTATCTGCAAATGAGATCGCTCGAACATTTAGAAAAAATATTTAGTAATATCTAATAAAACATTTAGGTAAAGGTAATAAAATAACTCCACTTTAAGGCTTGTTCGTCGGGATAAACCGGAATATTGTTAAAGGTCATTTATAAAAGATGAAAATGATTTGACGATTTAAACTATGGCAATAGTTGTAAATCTTAATCTTATGCTTGTCGGACGCAAAATAAAGAGCTATGAGTTGGCTGAAAAGATAGGTATAACTAACGCAAATTTGTCGATTTTGAATTTTGGAAAAGCCAAGGCAAATTAGACTGTCAATTCTTGATGCAATTTGTAAAGCGTTAAGTTGTCAGCCGGGTAGCCTCCCTTTACCCATCATGTTTATCGGGAATGAATCCGGATATGACGTGGCACGTAATTTGCTTAATATCAGCACGTCAAAACCTTATCGTCATGAGGGTTCAGCTTATCGATATTCCCTATCTGTTGAAAGGCTATATCGAAAACATCTGGTTTTTTGAGAGTAACAGGAGTTTACCTGAAACCTCTGACAGGATGCTGGTGGCGCCCAATGGGCTTATTCGCTTAGTCATTCCGTGTCAAAACAGATTTTCAATCAAGAGTAACGGACAGCCGGAGGTGGCAAGAGAAAATAAGATGCTGCTTGTCGGAATTTGTGATCTTCCGCTGTTAATATTAACGCATAAACAAGTTGTCTTTAATGCATAAACAAGTTAATATTAACGCATAAACAAGTTCTCCGCCATATACATGGAAACTCTTTCCGCCATATACATGGACAAGTTCTCCTCTATATACGCGGACAAGTTTGTTTCTATATACGCCAAAAAGTTAACTCGCATAAAATGAGCTGCTTCCAGATCTACTTTTTATACAAAAAATCAATGGACAAGTTGTTCAAAACTGTAACTGCCGGCTTAAAGTAGTCACGGCCCCTGCGGCTGGATCAGGCTGAGAATGGAAGTGATCAGGAGGTTGGCGGACAGGGTATTCCGATACATTAAAAAACTTTCCGCTTCGCGCATTTTGCTCGCGCTGCAAATGCGCCTCTTTTTACTAATCCAAAAAACGGTCGCTGACAACAGGGTAGGAGAGCTGATCGTTACCTGTTTTGATGAAGGATTCGATTTCTACAGCCAGGCCCTGGCCTTATCCGGAAGCGGGGACATGGTTTGATTTCTCATTCTATCCCTGCAACAAAAAAGATTGTGAGTATCTGAAGCAGGTTTTTGAGACAGAAAGTTCTGATTACTATTCCGTACCAGCTCTGCGAGTAACGGTGTTTTCCTGATCATGGGGCAAAATTCTCTTACCCCTGGCAAATTGTTGCGGATCCGGTGTCTTTTCGATGATATTGCCTCTCCTGTATACTGAAGGTTGGGGTCTGCCAGATCAACGTAATTTCCAACAGTCAGATCAGGAATTTCAATCCGGCTGTCCATCAGCCACTCATACAGGAGCCATATTTCCCGGCTGTACTGGCCTGTTGGTTCGCTGGAAACCAAAGCGGTAATTTCTTCCGGACCAATTTTTTCGAATAACTTATGAAGCACAGCCAAATCAATACCTTCATATTTCAAGACAAATGTCAGCATACTCATCAGGCTGGCTGCCGGCATATATCTTGGGGCTGATCAAAGCCAAACGATCGGGAAGGGGTACTTGCAAATCATAAAATTCGATGAGCGATCCATAACCAACTAAATATCCTTCTTCGGGTACCCTCTTCCCGTGAAAAACAGTTATTAGATATGAAAAATGATTATTCATGATGCTTTTTATGCAATTCGATTAAGTAAATGTATGAAAATGAATAGACAGTGTGAAATTTAATTACAAAATACACCAAATGCGAAAAAATAATTACAAGCGAATCAGCCATCCTCCAGGATTGGGCTCTGTTTTTGTAAAAGATCAGGCAATTTATCCGATCAAAATCTCTAAACGTTTAATTCGCTTTAGAGCTTAACTCTGCAATAGCCCGTATAAACTCTTCAGCTCCTGGATACAATTCATTCCTTCGACTCTATTACTATATCGGCGGCATGCCCGAAGCTGTTCTTTCATTTCGGGAACAGAATGACTTTAATGAAGTACGTGCCATTCAAAAGCGAATACTCGCAGCTTATGAAGAGGACTTTTCCAAACATGCGCCTGCCGATATCGTTCCATGCATTCGAATGCTTTGAAACGCTGTACCGGCACAGTTAGCCAAAGAAAACAGAAAATTTATTTACGGCGCTGTAAAACAGGGTTCAAGAGCCAAAGACTTTGAATTGACCCTGGCGTGGCTGATCGATTGCGGGCTGGCTCACAAAATATGCAGGATGTCAAAGCTGTAGGATCTAACCATTCCGGTCGTTCAGTTGTTAAGTAGGGGACTGGAGCGCCGGTATCGGAGAGCTGTGTGCATACAACTTACAAAGCTGCATTCAACAAAAGAAACTTTGACAATGGAACAAAACAAAAACGAACAGAACCCGGACGGAAAGGGTGCTACGCCTTTGGTGCAGACTTATTTTCACGGGACAAGAGCTGACCTAAACGTTGGCGACCTCATTCAGGTTGGCTTTAACTCGAACTATGGCGAAAAAAAGAACGCAAAGTACATTTTCCTGACCGCCACCCTGGATGCTGCCGTCTGGGGTGCCGAACTGGCAGTTGGCGAAGGGCGGGAGAGGATTTATCTGGTAGAGCCGACAGGTGAAATAGAAGATGACCCGGACCTCACCGATAAAAAGTTTCCGGGCAATCCGTCCAAGTCATACCGTTCTGCACAGCCGTTTAAAGTGGTGGGCGAGGTTACCGTTTGGCAGGGACATCCGGCAGAGCAGGTGAAAGCAATGAAGGAACACCTTGAACGGCTTAACGAACAAGGCATTCATTCATTAAACGATTAAATCTTAATCCGAACTGACGGATGAAACAGGAAAATATTGATAACCTCACCTCATTATGGCGGGTAGCTTCCGTACCGTTCGGCGCCTACAGGAAGTCGGGCGCTTTTCATATCGTTGAGCTGGCGTTCTCGGAGTGGCCAAACCGGATCTGGCTGGATGAGGGCGGCGGAAACTTAAGTGCCGAAGATCTAAGGAATACCCTCCGGCAGTTTTCAGCAAAACTCACGTTCACCAAATTTAATGCATTAGTGTGCGATGAAGATCAGGAAGCAAACGATTTAGGATTAGTCCTGAAATCGGTCCAGACCGGAATGTCGCTGAACCTGCAAAATTACAAGGCACAACCGTCAAACAGCAGTCTGATTCTAGACAAAGTAAACAACAAAGAAAAAGCTGCGGTGTGGAGTGATGTTTTTCATCCGTGCTTCAATTACTTCATTTCTCCCGGAATCGTTGAGGCGATAAAAGATGAGGTGGCCTATTACCTCCTGCGTGATAAGCTGGACACGGTGGGTTGCGCTGCCACTTTTATCAAAGACAATCAGATCGGCATTCACAGTTTAGGGGTACTCGACAGTTACCGCAAACATGGTTATGCCGAAGCGGCCATGCACATTATCTTACAGGATGCGAAAAACAAGGGTTTGGTAAATGCTCATCTGCAAGCTTCAGCGTTGGGATTTGGCATTTACAGGAAATTAGGCTTCGACGAACTTTTCAAAGTGTGTAACTACAAAGCTGCATTACCGGTGTATTGAGAAATTAACAAAAAATGTTTTTGCTAGTGATCTTTGTATTTGGAAGTACTTCCCTTCCGCCAGGTGCCGATCGACAGGAGGCAAATTGACAACAACTTCAATTTTGCCTGGATCAAAGTGGTGGTATTTTGATCTATCAGCAGGGGCATTTTGCTCATTCTAACTTAAATCATTTTGTAAATCAGTTGTTTAATTGTTTAGCCCGTCAGAGTGGACAATTTACCGGCCATCTCTGAACCCGGGAGGATGTAATTTTATCCTGGTACATATATTATTTTGATCATTTTAAAACTAAATCGAATCTAACACTATGAAATTAAGATGGTTAACATTAGTTGTTTTAACGACACTTATTGTTTTCGAGGGTTGTAAGGATGATGAAGCAGATCTTCCTCCTGTAACGAAAGACCCTGTTCTTGAGTTGTCGGCCGGAACCATTCATACCGTGCAGGGGAGAGTGATGCGTTTGGAAGGTAATGTGAGCGACGAAGTTGGCATTCGTTCGGTGAATCTGAAAAATGACAACTGGTTTTTAGATAAAACCATTTCTTTTTCGACTGACTCCCTAATCAAAGATTATGAGTTGTGGTATGATTTTAAAGTGCCCGAAAGCGCTGCGCCTGCAGACGATGAAGTTGTTATAACGGTTACCAACGTGGGCGACAGGAAAGCTTCCAAAACTGTTGTCGTTAAAATGGATGGTGATTTTGTTGTTCCTGCATTATCGGTGACCAGTCCGGTTGACGGACTCACCGTTCCTCCCGTAGTCCCGAATCCTTTGAAGCTTGCAGCGGTGATGAGTGATACGCGCCGCCTGGGACACCTTGTGGTAAAGGAAACTTCGTTGGAGTTTTACGACAGTATTTCATTCGCCGCGGGCGCTGTGAAGAACTATCAGTATGAAAAAACCATTAATCTCCCGGCTAATCCCCGAGAATATCTGTTTTTGTTTTTGGTTGCCGACAGTGCAGGAAATAAAACAGAAAAGAAAATTGTCGTAAAAGTCTCAGCCGATTTCGACAAAATGTACTTGTCGGATGTGGTGAAAGAATCGGATTTAACAACTGATCTTTTTGGTGTTCCGATGGTTATTGACAAAATTGCGCCTTTTACCTTCCAGGCAAAGTATTATGCTGCGAAGCCGAACACGGAAGTAAAATTCATTCCGCAGAAGACCAGCTTCGCTCCGCATTGTTACGGAGTTGATCCGGGCAATCCGCAAAAGCTGATTAACAGTCCTTCGACGGCACTACCGATCGTTCTTCCTTCAAAAGGCTATTACAAAATTGATATTAATCTGGAAAGCATGGAATATAAGGTCGCCTCTTACCAGCCAACTGATAAGCCTTACCGGGACTACATTAAGATTACCCCCGACAATATGAATACGTATGTTGGCCCTTTGTGTCTCGTGGGTTGCGGTTGGACCGATTTTAAAAACACCACCGGTTGGGGGTGGGATGGTACAAGCGCAAACAAGGTTATGACCGAAGATCCTGAGAATCCTTACCTGTATCGTCGTACCGAGGAACTGCAAGGAAAATTCGAGCTGATCTTTGACGGATATCATCCGCAGGGATGGTGGCCTGAACCTTTCTGGCGATTCGACAATAAAGCGAATCCGGAGAAAACAGTGATGAAAGGCGGAGACAACCTTTCACTGACTGTGCCTGTCAAAGCGCGCTATGAAATTGTATTCGATACACACCTGAACAGGGCCAAAGCAGTGAAAGTGGAGTAGATATATCAAAATAAAACAATCACTATGAATAAGATCATATTAAGAGGATTTGTAATCCTTGCCTTTATTATGGCAGCGGTTATCAGCGCAGAGGCACAAAGCCGTCGGATAACCGGAACGGTCACATCAAAAGGAGAAGCCCTTCCGGGTGTATCGATTCAGATTAAAAGTACCACCACCGGTACAATCAGTGATGCAGAAGGAAATTACTCCATTACGGCTGCTGACGGCCAGACCCTGCGGTTTAGTTTTATTGGTTTTCAGGAGAAGGAAGTAACGTTACAGGGACAACGCAGACTGGATGTCTCGCTTGAGGAGGCCCAGGTAGCATTGGATGAGGTGGTTGCCATTGGTTATGGCAAAGCAAAAAAAGCAGACCTGACCAGTTCGATCACCTCCGTGAAAGGAGAAGAGATGCGGAAAATGACGGTCGGAAACCCCGTGCAGGCATTGCAGGGTAAAGCACCTGGAGTTCAGGTTATCGCAGGGAGTGGAGCACCCGGTTCTTCTCCGAAAGTGTTGATCAGAGGATTTACTTCGATTAACCTGAGTACCGATCCGCTTTATATTGTAGACGGCGTTCCCATGGGTAATAATTTGAATTTTTTAAATACCAATGAAGTGGAAAGTATTCAGGTATTAAAAGATGCTTCGGCGTCGGCGATCTACGGGAGCCGTGCTTCGAACGGTGTAGTTTTGATCACAACAAAACGGGGCGCTGCCGGAAAAACCAGCTTTAATGCCGATATTACTTATGGCTATCAGGAGTTTGATAAGCCCTATGATATGGCCGATGCCGAAGAGTATGCCAAGATCATGAACCAGTCATTGGTGAATGGCGGATTAGCAGAACGATTTCCCGATCCTGCGTCATTAGGACGGGGAACCGATTGGTGGGACGCGGGGGTTAACCGGTATTCTCCGCAGATGAATCTGAGCTTCCAGGCTTCCGGGGGTACTGCAACACATCAGTACGCGGTGAGTGTGAACTATTATGATCAGTCTTCGTTTTACAATTCAGGTGACTGGAAAAAATTCACAGCCCGCCTTAGTAACGACTGGAATTTCTCTCCCGCAATCTCGGCTGGTATTATGGTAAATCCTCGTCGTGAATTCTGGCATAAAATTCCGGACTGGTATCAGGATTATTTACTTATTGATCCGGTAACGCCCATTTATGTTCCGGAAAATGAACGGCAAGGGTTAAACGAATTCAGTATTTATGAGCGTTCCTATTATACTTACACCTGGAACCCAATTGCCCGCGATGCCAGAAATTTTGAGAATGGGGGATATTATGCGCTTAGTTCAAATGCCTATATTGACGTTAAACTGCTCAAAGGATTAGAGCTAAAATCGCAGATTAGCGGTGACTTGCGCTTTTCGGAGACAAACAATTTCATTCCTGAATTTTCGATTGATGAGGCGCACGAATCAAGTAAAATCAACAGTGTTCAGCGAAATGATACTGCCAATGTATACTGGAACTGGACCAATACTGTGACTTATCAGATTGAAAAGAACAAACACAACTTAACGGCTATGCTCGGAGGGACTTTGGAACGCTGGGCAGGAACCGATCTCTGGGGTAAAAAAGAAGGTATTCCCAATAATACCGATCTGTTACGCGAAGTCGATGCGGGGACGTTGAACCCGACGACCGGAGGGAACAAATGGGAACAAACCATTGAATCGTTCCTTGGACGTGTCTCTTATTATTACGCTAACACCTATTACTTAACAGCGACTTATCGTATCGATGGGTCTTCCAAATTTATGACAAATAACAAATGGGCCGCTTTCCCTTCGGTTTCGGCTGCCTGGCGGGCGTCAAAAGCTCCATTCCTTCATGCTGCGTTTATTGATGACCTTAAGATCAGGGCCGGATGGGGACGTCTTGGAAATCAGGGATTGCCTTCCAATGTTTATTCTTCAAGCATCGGCCAATACTATTACATTTTTGGCACAGGAGAGGGAGATCTCGTCAATACCACTTATCCCAAAAGCATGAAGAATGAGGACATCAAGTGGGAAACGGTTGAAGATATCAATCTCGGACTTGACTTCACGGTATTCGATTCAAAGGTTGACGGCTCGGTGGAATATTACCGGAAAAAGACCAGAGACATGCTTTTTAAAATGCCTTATCCGAATTACAGCGGTTATCCGGACGATGCCCAAATTTGGAGCAATATCGGTTCGATGGAATCGAAAGGATGGGATGTCGCTTTAAACTACCACGGAAGCCTGTCAAAATTAAATTATAACCTGGGATTGACCCTGATGACCGTTCAGGTGGAAGTAACCGATCTTCCTGATATTACTCCGGTCATATACGGTGGGAATGGTTACACCCGAACAGAAGAAGGAGAGGTTCCTGGTTATTATTATGGGTACCGGACCAACGGTCTGTTCCAGAATCAGACCGAAATCAATTCGCACTCCAGTGAGCATGGGGCTTTATTGCAACCGGTTGCCAAACCTGGTGACATCCGGTTTGTCGATACGGACAACAATGGTGTGCTGAATGCTGATGACCGGGTAAAGATTGGCAGCCCATGGCCCGATTTCACCGGTGGTTTTAACCTGGAACTGGCTTACGGAAACTTTGATCTGAATGCCAACATTTATTTCAGCGTGGGCAATGAACTGGTCAACTGGAACAAAGGAGCTCTCTATAAGACCACCGGCTCAGCAAACAATGTGATCAGCGGTTTGCTCGATAAAGCCTGGCATGGCGAAGGGACCAGTAATGACATCCCTCGTGTTTCACATGTCGATCATAATGAAAACTACACCCGTTTCAGTGATTTCTTCGTAGAGGACGGATCCTTTGCACGCTTAAAAAACCTTCAGCTGGGATATACGCTGCCCCCTTCCCTGACTTCGAAATGGGGTTTGGCAAGATGTCGTTTCTATATCTCCGGACAAAATATCGTAACCGTTACCGGATATAACGGTGTTGAACCGGAAGTTGCAGGCAAAGGAGTACTCGATATTGGATTTGGAGGTTGGACTTATCCGTTACTTCCGACTTATTTAGTTGGAATTAATGTGAAATTCTGAGTTAGAGATGTAAAAGCTATGAAACGTGCTTGTCCAAATCAAAAACAAAATAGTTACGATTGAATTTTTTTCATGTGAATTCCATACGTGGATATTCTTTAAAAAATTGATGAGGTTTAGTACGAAAATTATAAGCCGTTAATTTGAAATGATAAATGTATGAAAACTAAAATAGTCTATATCCTGATAGCCATGGCTGGTTTCTTGAATCCTGGCTGCGAAGAATTTATTGAAACAGAGCAACGGGGTAAGCAGAACCTGGATAATTATTTTACGAATGATGAAGAGTGTGAAGCGTTTGTAAACGGAATTTACAGCGGGTTTGCCAACATCGAAGAATGGTGGAAACAATGGTTAAGATTGACCAATGAAATGGCTACCGATGATGCCTGGATGGGTAACCTGACTCAGGGGAATGGCGATTCTTACCCCTCGGCCCATTACTCCATTACAGCTTCAAACGCACCCGCAAGGTTAAAAGATTTTTATCAGCATAAATATTATAACATTGCGGCCTGTAACCTCGCCATTCATCGTATTACTGACGCTCCTGTTGCCGATGCGCTGAAGAACAGGCTGATTGCTGAAGCGAAATTCTTCCGTGCCTTTAACTATTGGGAGTTGGTTCAGAACTGGGGTGATGTGGTCCTGATCCTTGAACCGACTGGTACAACAGGGCTGAATCTTGCGCGTTTACCCAAAGCAGACGTTTATACGCAGATCGTAGCTGATCTGAAAGATGCGGAGCAGGCGCTTCCTGTACGTTATACCGGAGAAGACATCGGGCGGGCTACAAAAGGAGCAGCTCAGGCACTGTTGGCCCGTACGTACCTGTTTATGAAAGACTATCAGAATGCCTACAATTATGCGGGTTTGGTGATTAACTCCGGAACCTACCAGCTTGAGCCCAACTTTGTCAATATCTGGAGTGTCTACAATCACAATGGCGTGGAATCTATTTTTGAATGGCAGTCGAACAGTAACCAGTCATATGCCCTTGGGAGCCGTTTTGCCATTATTATGGCTGCCCGCGGGCAAACCTGGGCAGATCCGGAGAACAGCATGGACGGATGGGGCTGGTGTGTGCCGACTTCGCATCTGGAGCAGGCTTATCTTTCGGAGGGCGACGAGATCAGGCGCAAGAGTACGATCATTAAACTTGGAGATGCTGTTTACGGGGATGAAACCGATAATCCCGACTACCAGTTTGAGCCGGGTCAAAATAAGTCATGCCGCGTCTGGAGAAAGTTTTATGTGCCCATCGCCATGCGCAGGCAGTTGATCAAGGAAGATCAGCATGTTCCGCTGCCCTATATCTTCCTTCGCTTGGGAGAGATGTATCTTACCCGTGCGGAGGCCGCCTTTTTTCTGAACAAACCGGCTGAAGCGCTGCAGGACATCAACGTGCTTCGTGAGCGGGTTGACCTTCCCGCAAAAACCGGATTGAGTGGGAATGAATTGCTTTATGCCATCTGGAAAGAACGGCGGCTGGAGTTAGCCAATGAAGGCATGCGTCTTTATGACTTGCGTCGCCAGATCGACCCGGTTTCAAAAAAGCCGATGATTGCAATGGTAATGGGGCCGAACGGATCGTTTGTGAAATATAACATGGAAGAAAGTACTGATAAATGGGAACTCAAACATCCCGAAGAAAGGCAAGATAAAGGGATCATGTTCATTGCCGGACGTCA
>JBDKTZ010000027.1:0-14191 GCA_039679975.1 Prolixibacteraceae bacterium | reverse complement strand
CCTTTTTCTACCTCGAAGTATGCGTCTCCCTGTAACTTTACTTTCCGATTCCACCAGTATTTTGAATAGCTCACCGAGCTGTTTGTATTTAAAATAACTCTTGAATGATCGGGAAACCTGATGGCCTGCGCACGCAGACTGCCATTCTCAAAGCGGCTTGCCGAAAACGAAAAGTGAAGAAGGAGTAACAAAACCATGGAAGCAGCGGTTGAGATTGCAATCCGATATACAGGATAAAGTGATATCCGGTTGATCCTGAAACGGTTCTGATCTCCTTCTTCTAATTTTTTCAATAGTTCACTCAGCACAGTTCCTTTGTCTTTCGCTCCCGGTATCCGGTAATTACCGGCCATATTATCGATCCTGCCTTGATCCCGGACGATCAGGTTTAATATAGACATTCGGGGCTGGGCCATTTCAATTCGTATTGACGAGCTTGTTATCCTTTCATTGAAAAATACCCTACCGGTAAATTCAATTTTTTTTGCGAAAGATTAATTGATCCGAAAATTGACAAAGAATACGGGGGTGAATTTCATGGCCCGAAGGTCGGTTCGGAAAGAATAAGAGCCCGTTTCGTCCGAAACATTGAAGTAATCGACTTCGAGAACATTTTCCCGGTTGAATAAGTTGAGAATGGAAATACCTGAACTCAGTGTGAACGCTTTGCATTTAAAGCTTTTCATCAGCGAAAGATCGGCCTGTATAAACCAGGGAAGTCTTTCAAAATTGAGTGGACTGTCGTCTGCAACCAGATACGGGCTTCCGGAGTTACAGTTAAGATTGGTGGCAACAATCCAGCTTTTGTGCCGGAGCATTTCAGTCCACCTGATGCGCTGACGCTGGTCATCGAAGGCGGGATAAGCCTCGCCATCGTTAAAATGCTCAAATTTTTCATTTGATTTGGAAAGAGACCACGCCAACATGTGGGTGAGGCTGCCGTGCCTGTAATGAACCAGGATATCCAGGCCAAAGTTTTCAGATTCGCCTTCGCGGGCTGCATATTCGATGGTTTTCTCTTTTGATCCGCTAACTTCTGCATATAAGTTTAGCTTACCCCTGGTTCGTTTGGAGTATGCTTCCGCTTCAAGAGTCAGTCCGTTCTGGTCGTAGCGAATGCCCAACACATGCTGCCGGGCCTTCAATATTCCTATGCCGGTTGAATCGGGAAGATACCAAATCTGATCTGCCGATCCCTTGCTGTCGGTTTTGCGGACCGACGACAGGAATTGGTTATAAATACCGCCTGAATAAAAGAGGCTGAGATCGTCGGTCAGCTTCATATTTACACCCCATCGGGGTTGAACGAAAGTTTTACCACCGCTGTTTTCATGGTTCATACGTATTCCCAGTCGCAACAGCAGATACTTGCTTGCCTGTATTTTTTCCTGCCCAAAAACATGCAATAGCGCCAGGTTGCGATCGTATTCGATGGCATCTGCACGGATGTTACCAGCCTGATTTTCAGTCAGATAATGATAATCGATCTGATCAATATGGACTCCCGCTCCAAACTGATGCGTGAAAGTGTTGCCCTTTAGCTCGGACGACCACTCCATTCTTATTTCTTCCAGTTTATTTGTATCAGAATTTATTTCTTTCTTGCCGCCCTTGTCTTGTTTGTTTGGCTCCATTCCGGAAACGGAAGAGGCATTTCTTTTCACTTTATTATAGCCGGCATTAAACCGGTGCTGCCAGTTATCGCCCGATTGGTACTTCCAGTTACCGCTAAGCCCGATATTCCTGCTGTCGGCCTGATCGTTCCTGAAAACACGCGCGTTACGGAACAGAAAATCACGCTTCTGAAAATCGTTGCTGTTGAATGCGTTGATCGTTACCTCCTGTTTGTCTGAAGGTTTAACGCTGAATTTCAGGTTAAAGTCGTCAAAGTGAACGGCGGGAATTACAGACGAAGCTTCTTCGGAATTTGTTTGTTGCTCGAGGATCTGCCTGTACAGGTAATTTTCCCATTGGTCGATATACGATTTCCGATAGGCTCCGCTAAGAGATGCACGTTTTCCGAGCGGAGCTTCACCTGCCACATTCACATTCATCAGGTTAGCAGATAAATCCAGGCTGGGTTTGAGGTAGTTAAATTGCCCGGTCAGTTCAACGACGCCCGATACACGTTCGCCAAAAGTGGCGTCGAAAGCGCCTCTTGATACGAAAGCCTGGGATACAAACTTTGCATTCAGCACGCTCATATTACCGAATAAATGACTGGTCTCCAAAACAGGGATGCCGTCGAGCAGGATCAGGTTTTCGGCGGGAGAACCTCCCCTGATCGAAATGCCCGGAGCTTGACCGCCAAGCAGATGAATTCCGGGAATCAGGCTTAGGGCCGTCATCAGGTCACTGTCGTCGATCCTGGGCAGATGAGCCGATTGCCGCGGGTGGAAAGCAATTCGTTCCGATTCACGGGTCAGCTCAATGATGTCTTTTTCATGCTGATATACCCGGATGGTTTCCATCTGAAAGGAGGCCGGCTTAAGCCTGATCTGGTGAAAGGTATCTGAAGTGCTGTTCAGAACGGTATCCAGCTTTTGATAACCCAAATGACTGATGCGAACCTTTAGTTCGTTTGAACGATTGGTGTTGTAAGCAAAAATTCCCAACTCATTGGTAGTCGTTCCCAGATCGTCATTAAACGCGACGTGACAGAAAAGAAGTGGCTCTCCTGTGCTGCCATCGGTCACCAACCCCTTCAAAATCACCTTTTCCTGTTTTGCCGGCAGAAGCGGTGCCGGGTTCAGATACAGGACATACGTTCCGTCAATGAGTTCGCAGAGCAGATGACAGCTTTTGCATATTTCATCTAAAAAATGATTAACAGAAACCGATTCCAGCCGGAGGTTGACCCGGATCTTCGAAAAGTGATCGGCATTAAAGGCGAAGCGGAATTTACCCGACGAAGCGACATCATTTAATACCTGCTCCAGGCTTTTATTATCAGCATGAATGGTTATTGTCTCCTCTTGTCCGAAACAGGGGAAAATGCCTGCAAAGAAAATGACAAGGATTCCGATGGTATGTCGGCTACTTTTTTTCAAATAGATGCAATTTATTATCTCTTATTTCCCAGCTAAAATGCATGGCAGTTCCCAGGATTTTGAGCGACTGGTCAGGTTTACTCAGATTTAGTTCTCCCGAAAATCGTTCATTAAGAAGTGTTTCGGTTGCTTCGATCCCGTATCCTTCCCTTTGGCCGATCAGGATCAGAATTTCGCGGAGCGGGCGGTTGTTCCATATATACCGGTTATCAGGCAAGGCAAGCGCTTGATCCGGATCAAAGTTAAAGGGACCATCCAGAGAAACTCCATTAAAAATCAACGACTGGTTTCTTTCGAGGATCACTTCCCTGTTGTTGACTGACAGTCTCACCGTACCGCTGAAACAATCAATTCTTCCTGAAGCTTCTGAGTATGCGCGGATGTTAAAACTGGTTCCACGTACCTGCAACCGGCCGCCGGGGAACTCAACCTGAAACGGTTTTCCTGCTTTAACATCGAAAAATGCTTCTCCTTTTAGCTTGATCAGCCGTTTACTTCCATATCGATACTTGATTTCTGAATAAGCCTTGAGCCCGATATGGCTGCTGTCGGGAAGCCATACCAGCTGTTTGTACCCGGTTGTATTGGTTACTTCCGGTGAAAAAACCATCAGTTCCGACAGGACAAAAAATATCAGTAACAACGCAGCCGCCGCTGTCCCGGCCCAGACAATAAGCGGAAGCTTCTTGATCGCCGGCTCTGGCCGGTTTGCCAGTTTTACCGCCAGCATGTTCCATGCCTCCTCTTTGCTTTGCGATGCAGGAACCTTCCAGCTTAAAAGATGTTTTTCGATATCATGCTTTCGTCGGTCCATGGTTCTTACAATTTTCGGTCAAGTTTGTCTCTCAGCATTTTCAAAGCCTTTGTCATATGCTTTTCTACTGACTTTACGCTGATTTTGAGATTATCTGCAATTTCAGCATATTTTAGCCCGTCAATGCGATTCATTAAAAAGACAACACGCGTTTTTTCCGGGATATCACCAATTGCCCGCTGCAACTGCTGGTCAAATTCTCTGATCTCCAGGATAAAATCGGGCGATTCGTTCTCTTGTCTCGTCAAAAGGGAGCTCATAAAATTCAAATTGATTTTTTTTCGCCTGTGATGCTTAAAATAGTTGTTTTTGGCAATGGTAAACAGGTATGCCCGAATGGTTTCTTTTCTGATTTTCCGGTGATCTTCCCAAAGCGTTAAAAATACATCCTGTGTGAGGTCTTCTGCCAGCGTGATATTGCCCGACAAATAGTACAGGTAGTTCCGAATGTATTCGAAATGATCATTAAAAACCGCTTTAAACCATTCAATATCCTTTTCGTTTTGAGTCATCCGGGCATATGTTAGCTGGCGATACAAATATAAAATAAAAACTACTGATGTATTGCCATTGAAGGAAGCCGGAAATACCAAGCCCTGTCTTTTACCAGTAAAGAGACAGGGCTTAAATATGGCGTTTAGAGTTTAATCTTTACTGTTCCAGTGCATTGCAGATCTTTTGGTTGATTTCTCTGACTCGTTTCTCATCTATTTTGATCACTTTACGGTCGTAAGTCATCAATCCGTTCACTTCATTTTCCACATCGGTAGTCTGGGTATAAACACCAGCCGAAAATCCGGCCTTGATCAGCTTAAACAGCTCTTCCCCATACTGTACATATTGGTCGGTCACTTCCTTTGAGTTTTTAAACTGCACATATCCCCAGTTTTTATTTGCACTCCACAGATGTCCCTCCATAGCAAGCCCGATACCGCCATACTCGCCGAGCACGGTTGCACGCTGAGCATCGTAGAGGTAAAGTTCCGGACCAGGGTAATTGTGCAGGTCGAGCATATCGCCCACCGGATAATGATTACCGCCGCTGGCAGGATTGACAAGCCGGCTGGGATCGTAAGCTTTTGTCCATTCAACAATTTCCGGAGTTTTGAATTGCCCCCAGGCCTCATTGAATGGAACCCAGCATATCACGGAAGGATTTGAATAAAGATAATCGATAATATTTTTCCATTCGGTACGGTAATTGCTTTCCGATTCAGCGCTTCTTCTCAGTTCTGTACCATTAAAATACTGCCGGTTTTGCCACTGAGGGGAATGGTCGCCGCTGGGCATATCCTGCCAGACCAGGATCCCCATCCGGTCGCAATGCGTGTACCACCGGGCAGGTTCAACCTTAACATGTTTCCGGATCATGTTGAATCCGAAATCTTTTGTTTTTACCAGATCGTACTTCAATGCTTCGTCGGTCGGAGCCGTGTATAATCCGTCGGGCCACCACCCCTGGTCGAGCGGGCCAAACTGGAACAAATCCTTATTGTTTAACTGAAGCCTTACGATGCCGTTTTGGTCGCGCTTAGAAGATACCTTTCGCATGGCAAAATAGCTGTTAACCTGATCCGATTCCTTTCCATTGCTGATCAGTGACACTTTCATGTTATACAGAAAAGGTGAATCGGGCGACCATAATCTTGTATTGGGAACGTTTATCTCCAGTTTTTGTCCGGCCGAGGCTTTTGCCGAGGCGATCTTTTCGTTCCCGTCGAGAACGGTCACTTCGACCAGGTCGCGATAGTCGGCCGCTTCCGTACTGACTTCAACCGTGATCCGGTTCTTGTCAATATCGGGGGTGACCTTAACCTGTTCTATGAATTTCTCATTCACAGGTTCGATCCAGACAGTCTGCCAGATGCCTGTGACAGCGGTATACCAGATCCCTTCAGGACGGCTCGTTTGTTTTCCGCGAGGCTGATATCCCTTGTCGGATGGATCCCAGACCTTTACAGAGAGTTCCTGATCACCGGATTTGTTGAGGAAAGGAGTGATGTTGAATGAAAAAGGAGTATAACCACCCTGATGGCTTCCAATTTTGATGTTATTGACGAAAACCTCTGTTCTCCAGTCGACCGCGCCGAAGTGAAGCAGGATTTGCTTGTTTTTCCAGTTGGAAGGTACGGTAAAGCTTCGTTTATACCATAATTCGTTTTCGGATCCCACTGTTTTCTGAACGCCCGACAGGCTGGATTCAATGGCGAAAGGTACCAGTATCTGCCCTTCGAATTCTTCGGGACGGGAAGCTCCTGCTTTTGTGATGGCATATTCCCAAAGCCCGTTCAGGTTCTGCCAGTCGGTCCGTTCCATAATTGGACGCGGATATTCCGGAAGTACATTATTCACATCGATTTTTTCGGCCCATTCGGTTTTTATTTGTTTACCGGCAGGTTGCCACTGTGCATGAGCGCTTCCCCACACCAGGCAGAAAGCAAATGGAAAAATGAATCTTTTCATGATTAAATTTTATGGTTTTATTCTATAAACGGCTCACAGCGAATAGCTGAACAGCTTTTTCACTCGTTATACAGCTTTCCTGCCAAATATACTCATTCCTGATCCTTTTTTTTCTTACCGGCCCAACCGTTTTATTGGTTTTTTTCGTATCCCTTCGATAATACGTTTGCTTTTTTGTTACTTTGCACGACGCTGATTAAATAATAAATTTTTTGACAAAAGGGACTGATAATATTGATCCATTGATCTTAAGGCAACTGAAAGATGGTAACATCAATGCCTTTCGGAAAATTTATATGGCCTATAGTGAACGATTGTTTCACTTTGCATTATCGTACTTAAAAAATGCGTTCGAAGCCGAAGAAATTGTTCAGGAAGTCTTCATTCAGGTTTGGGAAATGCGAAATGAAATTGATCCGGATCGTTCGTTTAGCAGCTTGATTCACCGGATGACTGTTAATCGTGTTTTTAATCAGATGAAGCATCAGGTCGTGAAGCAGAAGTATCAAAATTATCTGCTGCATTTCGATCACTCTCTTGAGGAAAGTCCTGAGGCTACCCTTCATTTCAAGGAACTGGAATCAAAAATTAACTCGTTGCTCGCAAAATTGCCGGAACAGCAAAGAAATATCTTTGAAATGAGCCGGATGAAAGGGCTGTCTCATTCAAAAATTGCAAAAGAGCTGGGATTATCGGTCCGGACGGTCGAAAATCAGGTTTACCGGGCTTCCAGATTTCTGAAGGACCAGTTAAACGAAGAATATCTTTGGGCGCTTTTTTGTCTTTGCTATATCTTTAACTAATTACAGTCTTTTCGGGGGATGAACGATTAAGTCATCATCTTGTAATATTTTTTAAGAAAAGGCGTTATTGGATGAGTAGTTCTGCAACATTCCTTGTATAGATAGCAGAATGAAAGATAAAATACATATCAATCCTGAATTTGCCGGTTTGCTTGAAAAATTTATAACCGGCGAGTGTTCGCTTGCTGAACTGTACCGGCTTGAGATTTTCCTTGATGACGAAAAATCAGGAACCGCTCTAAAGGAGAGGATGGCTCTTGAACTGGAAGATCAGCTTTATCCGGTAAATGAAAAGTTTAGAAGCGAAAGATTGTTTGGAGAGCTCAGAAAACGGATTTCCCGACATGAAAAAAAACAGCATGTAAGGAGAATATCGTTCAGCTTCTTCCGGATTGCGGCAATGCTCGTCATGTCTTTTATTCTTGGAGGGACATTGATTTATTTTGCGGACCGGTTCCGGACAGACGAACCCGAAAGCTCATGGTTTGAAGTGGTGGCTCCGTTGGGCGCAAAGTCACAAGTTATTTTACCCGACAGTTCCTCAATCTGGTTGAATGCAGGAAGCAAACTGAAATATTCAAGTCAATTCAATAAGACCGAACGAACACTTAAGCTGGAAGGTGAAGCGTATTTTAAAGTAGCGAAGAACAAAACCCTGCCTTTTATTGTCAATGCCTGGGGCTTTCTGGTAGAGGCTGTCGGTACAGAGTTCAACATCAAGGCTTATCAGGAAGAACCGGTTATCGAAACCGTACTGGTTGAAGGGAAAGTGGAGTTGGCTCATCTGAACGAAGACATTGCAGATGATACATTTTTAAATCCCCGCTATAAAGCTACTTTTTATAAGTCAGGCTTCTCATCGTTGAATAACCGGGAAAGGCTTGTTATTACACCAGACGTCGACTTTTGGCCGTTGATTTCGTGGAAAGACGGGCGCTATATTTTTAATAAGGAACTATTGAAGGATCTGGCAGTGAAACTGGGCCGGAGATACAATTATTCTTTTCAATTTGAGTCGGATGATGTTAAAAACTACAGGTTTTCGGGAACACTCAAGGATGAAACGTTAGAACAGGTATTGGATGTGATCCGGTTTTCATCACCAATCTCATACGAAATTCATGGAAACGAAGTAACTATAAAAAAAGACCTTAGCCGGACAGATAATTTTAATGATCAATAAAAAGCCTGGCTGATTTCTGAAATCAACCAGGTGCAATAAGTTAAACAACAATCGGTGTTGCAAGGTGTGGTAGCTATTGCAACATCAATTATCAATCATTTAACGAATCAAATGTATGAAAAAAAAATTAATTGGATTTGTTTTCCCGGCAAGGGGAAAGCTTAAAAAAATGTGGTTAATCATGAAACTAGCAGCCTTTTTTATTCTGGCTCTTCTTTTTCAGGTAAGCGCCTCCGTTTATTCTCAGACAGTCAGATTTACAGATGATTATAGAGGTAAGTCGATCCGCGAGGTTTTTACCCTCATTGAGAATCAAAGCCGTTATCGCTTTTTCTTTAACGATGATTTTACAAACATCGATCAGTCAGTCGATTTCGAAGTCAAAAATGAAACGATTGAAGGTATTCTCGGCAAACTCTTCGAGGGAACCGACATTGGCTACAGGATCATGGGGAATGACCTGATTGTTATATCCGGTCTGAAGTCTGCTCAAACCAACCGGGTGCAGGGGAGAGTCACTGATCAGAACGGCCTTCCGCTTCCGGGAGTGACTGTGGTCATTAAAGGGACTACAAATGGCACGGTAACCAACAACGAGGGTGATTTCGTTCTGCCGAACACGCCGGCAGGAGGTACGCTGGTTTTCTCTTTTGTCGGAATGCGAACACAGGAGATTGCAGTGGGCAATCGGGAAACCGTTAACGCGGTGATGCTGGAAGAGAGTATCGGACTCGAAGAAGTTGTTGCGGTAGGTTACGGTATTCAGAAAAAGGAAACATTAACCGGATCAATTTCGAGCATCAACGCGACCGAGATCGCGAGAACACAGTCGACAACTACTTCCGGAGCTTTGGTTGGAAAGATCGCGGGTGTGAATACCCGGATGGCCGATGGAAGACCGGGAAACAGCACGTCTATCCAGATCCGGAACATGGGCACTCCGCTCTATGTTATTGACGGCGTCCAGAAAGATGAGGGACAGTTCAATAATATCGATTTCAATGATATCGAGAGTATTTCTATTCTAAAGGATGCGTCTGCCGCTATTTACGGTGTGAAGGCTGCAAATGGTGTGGTGGTGGTGACCACAAAAAAAGGAAAAAGGGGGATTAAAAATACAGTCAATGTGAATGCAAACTACGGCTGGCAAAAAATGTTCAAATTTCCTAAACCTGCTGATATCGGAACTTATATCACCAGTTACATCCAGTCGGACGCCATCACAGGAAATCCAAGTCCGAAATTTTCAATGGACGATCTTGCCAAATGGGAGGCAGGAACAGAGAAGGGATACAGACCCTTCGATTGGTACGATTATATTTTGATAACTGCGCCGCAAAACTATGTGGGAGTCAATACCAGCGGCGGTTCCGAAAAGATCAATTACTATATGTCGGTGAGCCATTTGACTCAGGAAGCGGCAATCCGGAATTATGGCGGCTTTTACAGAACAAACGTCCAGATGAACCTGGAGGCCAATATCACCGACAAATTTAAAGTGGGCGGGTCACTGAACGGGCGTATAGAAACCCGGAAACATCCGGGTGTCCCCGGAGGTGACGATACCTGGCAGGCCCTTTTTGCGATTTACAGGAACCTTCCTACAGCAAGGCCTTTTGCCAACGATAACCCAAAATACCCTACACAGACCTCAGCATTGAGTGAGACCAACTTTGGTATGTTGAACTATGACATGTCGGGGCGGTATAAAGAAACCTGGCGGGTAATGCAACTTAATTTTAATGCCGAATATGAGCTTGCAAAAGGATTAAAGCTGAAAGGGGTGGTGGGATACTACCTGGCTACAAAGTGGATGGATAATCAGGAGTATACCTATAAGCTTTATACGTACGACGAAGAAACAGATACCTATCCGGTAAGTTTCAGTATGGATAACCCATGGAGAGAGCGTGATATCCGTCAGGTAGAAGAGGTAATGACACAATCCCAGCTCGACTACAGCAGATCATTTGGCAGCCATAATGTGAATGCTTTGGTTGCTGCAGAAACGTATCAGCGCGATACTCCCGGATTTTGGATCCATACCAGACCTGCATCAAATTCGCTGCACCTGCTGGATTACGAAACAATGGATGAATTTAATGATACCGGCGATAATACCGAAGCACGTATCGGCTACATCGGACGGCTCAATTATAATTATGCACAGAAATATCTGTTTGAATTTTCGGCGCGTTACGACGGTTCCTGGAAATTTCCACCCGATGACCGGTGGGGGTTCTTCCCGTCAGCCTCTGCAGGATGGAGGATTTCTGAAGAAAATTTCTGGGAAACACTATCGGTTTCCAATACATTGAATGATCTGAAGTTCCGTGTTTCATACGGCCTTCTTGGAGATGATAACGTTTCCGGCTACAATGCTTTCGATTATATGAGCGGTTATAACTACAATGATGGCGGAGCTGTTTTGGACGGAACCTACTATACCGGGGCAAAGCCAAGAGGATTGCCTGTTACCAGTCTTTCCTGGATTAAAGCGAAGGTGCTCGATATTGGCGTCGATTTTAGTTTGTTCGATAATAAGCTGAACGGCAGTCTCGACTATTTTAACCGCAAACGGGACGGACTTCCTGCAGCCAGATATGACGTGCTGATCCCTGCCGAAGTGGGATTTTCCCTGCCGAACGAAAATCTGAATTCCGATAAAAACACGGGAGTCGACGGTTTCCTGAGATGGAATGACAACTTCGGAAAATTAAATTACTCGGTCGGAGCCAACTTCACCTATGCCCGTCATCTGGACTGGCACCAGTATAAACCTCGTTTCGGCAATTCATGGAATGAATACAGAAACTCGATCGTCGAACGTTTTTCATACATTACCTGGGGATATGATTGTATTGGTCAGTTCCGTTCGTGGGACGAAATTGCCAGTCATCCTGTTGATATTGACGGGCAGGGAAATAAGACACTGCGTCCGGGCGATTTGATTTACCAGGATGAAAACGGAGATAAGATCATTAATTCAATGGACGAACGACCTATTGGATTCCGCAACGGTTCTACCCCGATCCTTAATTTTGGCATTAACTTCTACTTTAATTGGAAAGGCTTTGATCTGGCTATTGATTTCGCCGGAGCTTCCGGTTACACGTTCCAGTATGATTGGGAAGCAAAAAAACCATTTCATGACGGAGGGAACAACCCACAGTATTATATGGGGAATCAATGGCATCTGTCCGATCCCACTGATCCTGACAGTGAACTCATACCGGGCAAATATCCTACTCTTCTTGTGGGAAATCAAGGACACAGTAATTACTGGAACAGCGATTTCTGGTCAGTTAACGGCCGTTATATCAAGCTGAAAAACCTGGAATTGGGATATAATCTACCTCTCTTATGGGCAAATAAAATCGGAATGTCAAAAGTACGGGTATACACGATGGGCCAAAACCTCTTTTCGATCGACAACCTGAAAGGACTGGATCCTGAAATTACTTCGGGATCAGGTGTTCAGTATCCTACAAACCGGGTGATCAGCGTCGGACTTAATGTTACATTTTAAATTATTAACGTATGAGAAAGATATCTAAGAATATAATTTTGGCTGGCCTCGCTTTATTTTTGAATATAGGATGCAGCGATATGCTGGATCAGAGTCCGGATAACATCCTTCCTGATGAAGAAGTTTTCAAGGATTGGAATATGATCCAGTCGGTCCTTGCAAATTATTACGGTCGGGTAAAATGGGGACAACGGATTGATGACGACTGGCAATACATTTTTCTCGATGAGGCGTGCAATTCGAACGGAGGTCCCGATTATACACAGAATTTTGGCGATAATCACTGGCGTGTTTACGATTATGATCTGATTCGTAACATCAATCAGTTTTTGCAGGGTGCACGTTCTGATGCTGCCGCCGGCCTAACGGTCGCTCAACGGAACCAGATTGAAGGTGAAGCGCGCTTTCTGAGGGCCTGGACCTATTTTAACATGTGCCGTACTTTGGGTGGAATGCCCATTGTCGGTGACAGTGTGTTTTCCTATAATGCCGGTATGGACGTGGTCCCGCTCCAGATTCCCCGTTCAACAGAAGCTGAGCTTTATGAATATGTCATGGATGAATGTTCTGAAATCGCTGAGCTATTGCCCGAGGGACATACCACGAATTCGGCCCGGGCAAATAAGTGGACTGCTCTTGCGCTTAAGGCCCGGGCTGCTGTTTACGCAGGCTCAATTGCAAAATATAATAACCTCATGGAAACACCGATAAAAACGAATGGAGGTGAAGTAGGTATTTCTGCTGACCGGGCTGCCGGGTTCTATCAGATTGCATTGGCAACTTCAAAGGAAATTATGGAGCAAAGCGGTTACGCCCTGCACGATGCCAATCCCGACAGAGGTGTCAATTTTTACGAAGCAACCAGCGTGAAGGATAATAATGAGGAGGTGATGTGGACCACCGATTATAAATATCCGGGTGTGACTACCCAGTTCACAACACGGAATATTCCGCGTTCGGTGAGAGAAGATATGGACGGCACGATCATTACACCGATCCTGAACATTGTCGAAGCTTTCGAATATATCAACGACCGTAATGGCGCGATTAAAAACAGAGATGTTTCAGGTAATTATATTTATTACAATAATCCGGAAGGCATTTTTAAGGATAAAGATCCGCGTCTGTATGGAACGGTCATCTATAGTGGCTCTGAATTCAGGGGCCAGGAGATTGTTTTTCAGGCAGGACGTAAATTCAGGGTGAACGGACAATGGAAAGAAGAGATTGGCGCGATCGGATCAAAGGATGCCGAAGGAAATCTGATTACCAGTGAAGATGGACCAACCACAACCAACGAGCAGAATGTCAACAAAACCGGCTTTTGTATCCGAAAATTTCTGGATGAAACACCCGGGTCGGGAAGCCGCGGACGTGGAAGTGAAATGTGGTTCGTGAACTTCCGTTATGCGGAGATCCTGCTGATTGCTGCTGAGGCAGCTATGGAACTTGAAAACCATTCAGAGGCTGTGAACTATATCAATTTGATCCGGGAAAGGGCAGGGATACAGCCTTTGACTGCAGTGACACTGAATGATATCGTCAGAGAAAGAAGGGTGGAACTGGCTTTTGAAAATCACCGGTTTTGGGATCTGAAAAGATGGCGGTTGGCACACCGCATTTGGAATGGAATTGAAAATGACCCGGGGGCCACTCATTACGCCTTATTCCCTTATGTAGTCAATGAACCGGGAAGTCCTGAAAACGGGAAATGGGTCTACGACAAACAAAAAGCCCATATGAGTGTTTATCCGCGTTATTTCCAGCTAAAGAATTACTATAATTTTCTTGATCAGGATTGGATTAACCGGAATCCAAAACTTGTTAAGAATCCATATCAATAACCATTAAAAGACATTGATCATGAGAAAGATAATATTATATATCATGTTACTGACTATTCCCGGTGCATTCTTGCCGGGCTGCGGACTGGACAATTATGATGCCCCCAGGTCGGTACTGACGGGTAAAGTAGTTTATAACGGTCAAAACATAGGGGTCAAAGGAACAGGCAGCACGGTTCAGTTAGAGTTGTGGCAGCCAGGCTATGATTTGTATACCGCTATTCCGGTTTATGTCACTCAGGACGGATCTTTTCAAACTGAAATTTTCGACGGGGATTATAAACTTGTAGCTAAAAGCGGCACAGGCCCGTGGGTGAGCAGCCAGGATACAGTCGAAGTGACTGTAAAAGGGGCAACAACTTGTGAATACCCCGTTATGCCGTTCTATACGATTTCGAATGAGAATTTCTCACTGAACGGGAGTATATTGACTGCGACTTTCAGTGTTACCGGGGTTGCCGCCACCCAACAACTGGAAAGAGCGATTTTGGTAGTCAATAAAACC
>JBDKTZ010000224.1:0-9190 GCA_039679975.1 Prolixibacteraceae bacterium | reverse complement strand
CCTGTACAGTGTTTGGCTACCAAAACAGCATATTTTGCACCGGCAGCTTTTGCTGCCCTGATCCATTGATCAGTGTCCAATTCCTTCGGATCAAATATAGACAATGAAGGATGATAATTCCAGTCCGCCCTGAAGTCATAGGAAGGTTCAAAGACCACCAGATCAAAATGAATAAGGACACCGATCTCAGCATTAGCCCACTCCAGTTGCGTTCTTGACGGCGCTTTCAATTTATTTTGCTGAGCCAAACAAAATGAAATAGCAAGAATGGATATCGACAAATAAGAAATAAAAAAATTTTTCATTTAAATATTTTTTTTTACAAAAGACAGATTACAAATTTCGTGGTAAATTTCTTTCAATATAACCACAACCGCATAAAATCTGCATAAAGTTTATCCATTGGCTCTTGTTTTTTGTAAAACATGCTCATTTCATAAAATTGAATTCTGAAACCTGCCCTAAAAAGTTACAACGTGCAAACCAACTAGTAAGAGGCCTATTTATATTCCTTACAGCTGACTTTTTAGAGCAGGTTTATATATTTCAATTCAATCCCAGCCCGGATTTTGAGTTAACTGAGAATTTAAGGTTAATTCGTCGAGTGGCAGGGGATACAGGTACAGTTTGTCGTTCCAGGTTCTTGTCCTTCCGGGATACAATATCCGGTAATTGTTGGTTTCAGGGTCCCTGGCTCCCAGGTAAGTCTTTATATCCGTCAATAAATTCCCTGCTTTCCACCTTCTCAAATCGTCGAAGCGGAATCCTTCTGCAACAAGTTCGACCCTGCGTTCGCGTCGTATTTCATTGATCAGGGGAGATACTGGCACCTCCCAATCTGGCCAGTTTGGATCAACAAAGCCAACATCAGCAGTCATATGAGGCATTTCCACCCGGTCCCGAAGTAGGTTAATAGACTGATCCAGAACTTCTTGCGTACATTCTCCCAGTTCAGCTTTTGCTTCGGCATAAATGAGCAGCACTTCACCATAACGGAAAATAAAATCATCAAGCGTACACCGTTGGTATTCAAAGTCGCGCTGTGTAGCTGAGAAAAACTTGATGATCCGGTACCCGGTATAGCACATCCCGTTGTCGAACTGGGGAACATCCTGATATTGGTATTCCCCTGAGGCTGTAATGTGATACGGACGATCCTTGGTATAAATTGTCTGCTGCATACGAGGATCCCGGTTTATGAATTCATCCTCAAACTGAGCATCTCCCTGATATAAAGTACTCATGGAAATGGGTTTTCCATCTGTACAAAGGTAAGCTTCAGTAAAATCTTTTGTCAGTCCGCTTCCGGCCTCACCGAGTTCACGGACACGATTATGCATTTTCTTATCCTCTATGAAATTCTGGATCATAATGCCTTCCGGATTTCCATTGAGATCATCCTGAATAAACAGGTTATAAAAATCGTTATCCGGATCGCCGGTCGAATACAGGGAAAACTTGTCTGATGTAATAATGATCTCTGCCGCATTTGCCGCTTCCCGCAACATTGTTTCATAGTCGCCAAGATTGTGGTATTTCCGGAAAGTTCCTTCGAACAAACAAGCCCGGGCTTTCAATGCCAATGCTGCATATTTGGTTAGACGCCCGTCAGAAGAAGACTCAGGCAGATTGGCCGCGGCAAAATTCAGATCGACAACCATCGAATCCATCACCAGTTTCCTTGAATCCCGGGGGGCCATGAGTTCACCGGAATCGACCTGTAAATCAGCACTAAGCCACGGAACATCTCCAAACTGTTTCACTTTCTCGTGATAATAGTAAGCTTTGAAAAAACGGATTTCGGCAACATATTGCCTGATCTCGGTCTCTTCTCCTTTAACACTGGTATAACGATTCAGAAAATAATTACAACTGCGGATATCGCTCCAATCGCTTTTTGCCCATCCGCCACCGCTCGAAGGAACAACATATTCGTTCCAGGTAAAGCTGTTGATTGAAGCTGGTCCCTGGTTATCACTCATATCATCTGTTCTCCAGTAATTAACCCGGGTCAGGTCGGGGTAAAACTGATTGGCATAAGTTTTAAGATCTTCAGGAGTTTGCCAGAAGTTTGCATCATTGATCTTATCTAGTGGGTACCGGTCCATAAAATCGTCATTACAGGCAAATAAAATGATAAAGGACAGGATGATCAACTTTGAAAATATTTTTTTCATATGACTCTGTATTTTTTGAAGTATAAAAAGTTATAAGGACACATTCACCCCGAAGGAGAAAGAGCGGGTAAAAGGATATGTTTGCGTCGAAGAAACCTCAGGATCAAAAATCTTTAACATTTCAGTATGTTCCCACAAGTTACTACCTGAAAAATAAACCCGGCAACTTCCAATCCCCGCTTTTTGAGTCAATATCTTCGGAATGGTATATCCGCAAGTCAATTGTTTTAACCTGATGTAGGCTGCATTTTGCAAAAAGCGGGTTTGTGTTTCGAACACTTCATTGGCACTTCCGATCCTGGGTCTCGGGAAAAGAGCATCGGGATTTGTTTCTGACCAATAATCTGCATTGATTTTCTGTGGTACAGACCATTCACTTCCATAATGAGCCAGAAAAAAAGTGGTCGACATACTAAGATCCCTCTTCCCAACGCCTTGAAAAAACATATTGAAATCGAAACCTTTCCATTCAATACCTGCTTTAATGCCGTAATTGTAACGCGGTGTACTGTTTCCAATTACCCTTAAATCTCCGTGATCAGCCAATGTTTGGCTCCCCCGGGTAATCTTTTCATCATGATTTAAATCCTTGAACCGAATATCCCCGGCCAGAAATTTGTGTCCTGATATCTCTGACTGATTTATTGAAGAGGCTTCTCCATCCGACTGGAACAACCCTTCTGTTACAAACCCCCAGATCTCTCCGATCTTTTTACCAACATAATAATCGGAAATAATTCCATTTGGATTGTCATACTTAGTAATTTCTGACTGTGCATCAGCAAAAATAAGTTGGGTGGAAAGATTCAATCCATTCCTGAATATTTTATTATATGAAAGGGTTATCTCATATCCGTTGGTCTTCATATCGGCCGCATTTGATTGCGGCTCAGCCGTTCCAAGGATAGAAGGCAAGGATTTTGATTTGGTCAGCATATCTTTGGTATCGCGCCTGTAAATATCAACGGTACCAGTCATTTTATTATCGAAAAGTGAGAAATCAAGACCAAAATTATATTGTGTTACTTTTTCCCATGTCAGGGCAGGACTAACCAATCCGGGAGCAGTCACTGTCACTGGTTTTTCTCCCCCCAAAAGATAATCGACCTCGCTCGTTCCATAGGTAGCAATATACGGATAATAACCGCTGACTGCCTGGTTTCCCAGATTCCCGTAAGATGCCCTGAATTTTAGTTCATTGATGGTGTTTTTAAGATTTTCGAAGAACGGTTCATTAGACATTCTCCAACCTCCGGATGCAGAAGGAAAGAACTCAAATCTGTCGTTTTTGGGAAACCTCGAAGAACCATCATACCGACCATTAAATTCAAAGAGATATCGTTCGTCATAAGTATAGTTTAAGCGGGTAAATACACCCCGGATAGCATACTCTTCTCCTGAATCGTACACGTACCGGTCTCCTGAAGCAAGATTCATATACGAAATTTCGTTGCTGATCAGTTTCTGCCGCTGAGCCTCAAACCAGCTATCGACACCCAGTTCCTGGTTAAATCCGATCATTCCTCTCACATCGTGTTTATTAGCAAAGTTCTTTTCATATCTGGCATAGGCATTAAACGATGTATATTTATTATTCGTATTACTTCGTGTTACAGCATTCGGCGTTGTATGAGGGAATAAGACTGCAGGACCATTGGCATCATAGTCCCAATATTCTTTCATATAGCTTAAATAAATTTTATTATAGGTATTATAAGTATAATCCATATTGATGGTCAGCGACTTTACCGGTGTTAGTTCCAAAGCTCCGGTTAACCACAGATCGTTGACTTTATCTTTTTGATATCCGCCTTGTTTTACAAAAGCAACAATATTCGTAAAATAACCGTTGCCGGAATAGCCGGCATAGTGCCCGTCAGGATGATAAACAGGCATAAGCGGTCTTGAATCACCCGCGATGTACATATTGTCGGAATTAAAACTCCCCCATTTATTTTGGGGGTTCATCCGGTTACCGGAACTATTTAAAGCTGCTTTGGCAGTTACTTTTATCCAGTCATTGACCTGATAATTCAAGTTCTGCATAAAGTTGTAACGCTCATAATTTTCATCACCAGGCTTTGAAATCCCTTCTTGGCTGAAGTATCCGAAAGAAGTGTAATAAGTTGCTTTATCCGTTCCTCCGTTAACACTAACTGTATGCGATTGCATCGGATAATGTTTTTTTAACAACTCTTTTGTCCAGTTGGTATTTCCGCAATACCTGTAAAAGTTCGAAGCATCTGAGGAGTGATGAAACACCGGAAGATTATTTTCCGGGTTATTAAAATAAGCATTTACATGTGCCATGGTCTCCTCGTCAAAATAAGGATGTCCGTTCGTATTGGTGAAGCCCTGGTTCATCCAACTGGTATATTCCATTGAATTCATGTATTCCGGAACGACAGTGGGTTTATTGAAGGAATAGTTAGATGAAATGGAAACGATAGGTTTTTGGCTCTTCAAACCACTTTTAGTGTTGATCAGGATCACCCCAAAAGCAGCACGTGCTCCGTAAATAGCAGCAGAAGCAGCATCTTTCAATACAGAGATACTTTTTACATCCTGAGGATTTATCAGGTTAGGGTCCATCTGTACTCCATCTACCAGAACCAGTGGTGAACCGCCGTTAATTGAATTCGTTCCCCTGATGTTAAATGTAACTCCCCGTCCAGGAGCTCCGCTAACCGGATCGACGTTGAGATTGGCGATCACGCCCTGTAATCCCTGACCGAGGTTCGGGATCGGGCGACTTTCCAGAACTTTTGAATCGACCTGACTAACAGCTCCGGTCAGGTTCACCTTTTTCTGCGTACCATACCCGATGGCTACGACTTCTTCCAGACCAATCGTTTCTTCCTCCATGGAGACAATGATCAGGCTCTTTCCGTTTACCGGTACCTCCTGGCTTCTCATTCCGACAAACGAAAAAACCAGGATCGCATCGTTCGGTATACCTGCCAACGAAAAGCTTCCGTCGCTCTCCGTAATGGTCCCCGTACTTGTTCCTTTTATGGAAACCGTGATACCTGGTAACGGCATGCCTGCGGCATCTTTGACCGCACCGGCAATCTTTCCCTGCTGTGCCGACATATTGGGCTGAACCGGTTCATTCGCAGGCTTGATCACGATATACCTGTCAATCATTTTATAATTCAACCCCGTATCCTGGAGTAATTCATCCAGGACTTTCTCAATGCCTGCTTCCTGTATGTTAACCGAGATGCCCCGGATACCCACGATGTCGCTGTTGTTGTAATAAAAATAAAATTCAGATTGGTCCTCGATCTGTTTCAGCGCATCCACCAACGACTGGTTACTTAGCTTCAGGCTCAGTTTTGCCGACTGCGAGTAGCCGACCGCACTGGCGCTGATCACAAAGACAAAAGAGAACAAAATGGTTAGTTTCATGATACATACAATTTTTCTGTGCAACTGAAAGTTGCAGTAAAACTTTCGCTGTTTTTTCATAAATTTGACTGTTTAATGTGAAACACTTGTGTTTTAGTTAACGGGCGGTGAAATGTTAGGGCATCTCATCGCCTTTTTATTTGGCATAGGCATTACTTTTTAAGGATGGTTATCAGGTCTTTTTGATTTGTTCGCGGCTGATATTCGAATTTCACAGGGGCCAGCAGTTCAATGGCCTGCATAATCTGGTAGATTGGTTTGTTCCTCAAAATAGTTCCGGATATTTGGTATTGTCCCAGCCCGGCCGATCCGAAGCGGATCTCCACATTATACCAGCGTTCCAGTTTTTGTGAGATCCCGGCCAATGTTTCCGAGTCAAACACAATAACCCCGTCTTTCCAACCGGTATAATCTTTTGCATCAACGGCCGAGACCAGGAACTTACCGGATGCTGCCCGGCATTCAGCCATTTGTCCGGGGGCAAGTTCCGTAACTTTTCTTCCGTCAGTTCCGTTAATTTGTACCTTTCCTTCTTCCAGCACCACAGATTGCTTTTCGCTTTCCTTGTATGATGAAATATTGAAAGCCGTACCGAGCACTTCCACTTCCATTGCTGCCGTTTTCACTTTAAAGGGCTTGGTTTTGTCGGGAGTCACCTTGAAAAAGCCTTCACCGTTCAAAAGAACATTTCGTTCCTCCCGGTTAAACTGATCCGGATACCGGAATGTACTTCCGGAGTTGAGCCAGACTTCAGTACCATCAGACAGTGTCAGGTGACTGGTTTGCCCGGCCGGAACATCCAGCACCGTGTAAGACGTATTCCTGTTTGCCGTACGGAGCGGGTAAAAGAAATATCCTGCCAAAAGCGCGATCAGAACAACAGCCGCATATTTAACAACGTTCAGACCGAAGCTTTTCACTGCACGGAACCGGATTTGCCTGTGAACGGATTTCCAGGAACCTTTTTGATCGGCATGCTCCAATGGTTTCATTTGTTCCAGTGAATCATATATTTTCCGGGCCTTGTGCAGTAACTCTCCGGTATCTTTTTCTTTTTCCAGTTCGCGGAAAGAATCCTCCTCCTGATGCTCAAGCTCGGAATAAAGTCCCGAGGTGATCAATTGCCACGTATTTTCGTCCTGTTGGTTCATTGGTTTTGATTTCTGTGAATAAGACATCAAAAAAGAAGGATCAGGGTGACAGGAATACCATTTTTTTTACAGAAATCTCAATTTTCTTCCTGACAGAAAGAACAAATAGAAGCTCCGGGGATCCAGTTCTTCTTTAAGAAATTGATAGGCCCGCCCCATCTGCGTTTTTACAGTGTTCACCGAAATATTTAGCTGAGAGGCTATTTCGCTGTACGACAAAGCGCCAAAGGCAGCCAGTTCAAGAATTTTTCGCCGTTGTTCAGGAAGCAGTTTTATGGCCCGGTACAGTTCAGCATAAAAATCAAGTTTATTCATCTCTTCATCAGCCGGGCAGTCAGGCAATAAATTCGTGTGTTGAACCAGGTCTCTTTTTCGCTTATTCGAATAATTGATCATCCGGTTTCTAACCATGAAATAAAGGTAGGCTTTTACTGACTTTTGGATGAAGATCTGATCCCGGTGCAGCCACAGTTTTACAAAACAATCAGAGACCAGTTCTTCCGACACGGTCATGTCTTTCAGGAACCTGTTTACATAATGACAAAGTTGAAAGTAATAACGCTCATGAAGCAACTTCAATGAATCGACATTTCCGTTACGGATACTTTCCCAGACAACCTGATCGTTTTCGGGCATATACAAAAATTTGGAGATCAAATGTACATAAATAAAACATGCATCAAACCGTTTCGTTAATGATGAATAATTCTGCCGGCTTCGCTGCAGATGCTTTCAATATCACATGATCGGAGAACCAGGCTTCTGAATATCGCTTATCTCTGTCGTATCAACCAACATAGCCTGATCAGCGAACGCGGCCTGCCGCCACCCAGGTTTTCCGGTAATACGGCTCATCCAGGCTGCTGACAATAACCCCGGCCGACGTACTGGCATGAATGAAGCGGTTTTCTTTTAAATAAATCCCCACATGGTTCACCGTTCGTTTACGTCCCTTACCGACGCGAAAAAAGACGAGGTCACCTTCGCGAAGGTTGCCGCGGCTTATCTTCCGGCAGTTGTCGTAAAGCATCCCGGAAGCCGACCGGTACAGCTTCTTCGAGTAAACCTGCTGATATGCATTGAGAATCAGACCGGAGCAATCCACCCCCGCCCTGTTATTTCCGCCGTAACGATAAGGTACTCCCAGCCAGCCGGCCAGATAAGTATACAACTGAAGGTTATCGCTTCTGTCAACCTTCACTCCAAACTGACGGGAAAGCGACTCCTTCGATACATTTCCCGAAGGAAGCTGTCTTCTGGTGGCACATGAAGACATCAGCAGGACAACCAGGAGCACCAGAACAATAGGTATATATCGTTTCATGTTCTCAAAAATAACAAAATACTTCACTTGTTTGATACCCGATCCGTTTGGCCCTGGCTGCCCTCCTTTAAACGGATAGATTCATGGCTAACTAACTAACTAAGTCGGCCAGATCAACACGAACCCTTTATTGGTGTCATTATTGGGTTCATCTTTGGGGTCATGCTCATTTTTGTGTTCATTTTCTACGCCACTTTCTACGCCATTTTTCTACGCCACCTTCTACGACATCGGGTTCACTCACCAGCTCACTCTCATCCTGAACAAAATCAGGATGGATCGGCAGGGTTACGCGAAACCAGGTCTTCATCCGCTTCGAACGACTGTCTTATTTTCAAGTTTCATTGGTATCGTTTTTTATCAAAGGGAATCGTCCTGACGGAGAATTCTTTTTGCCGTCCGCTGTTTGCGAAACCATGGCAATCCTGACTATTGCCCGGGTAAAATGCCCAATGTCACAATCTCATGAGGTTTTACTTTTACCTGAAGGGACTTTCCTTTGATGACGGGTTCTTCTGCCTCCAGCGGAAGTTCGGTCAGGTTCAGCCGCCTCGCCGACCGGACAACTACCGGCAACTGAACGGTTACTGTCGTTTCCTTTCCTTCAATCTCGGCAATCCTGATCACCAGTTCCTTTCCGTCCTCGGCCTGTTTCATACCCGAAAGCACGATATTCTCCCGGTCAACGGAAATAAAAGAATCTTCTTCCGGACACGTGGCATGCCTTCCCCCCAGCGCCAGTGAAGGCGGTTCGGCCGCGTAAACCGGCACATTGAAATCTTCTCCTTCAGCCCATACCCCGTTTTTCCAGTCACCTTCGTGCGGATAAAGCGCATAGCTGATATTAAACTTACCGAGATTGGGATAGATATCCGGGTTTCCGGCCGAACGCAGCAACGTCAGCCGCAAATCTCCCTTGTTCCAGGAATGCCCGTATCTCGAGTTATTCAAAAGAGCGATACCTGTTTTTCCGTCGGTGATATCGACCCATTTCTGGGCAGGGACTTCCTGTCCGTCCGCTTTTTCAGGATCGACGCCATAAATATTCGATTGTGATTTCAGGTAAGGAGGAGCTTCCTTCCCGTCTATTTTTCCGTCTACCGGGCGTTCAACGACATCAAAGGGTA
>JBDKTZ010000211.1:0-14577 GCA_039679975.1 Prolixibacteraceae bacterium | reverse complement strand
CCTCGAATAATACCGCGTTTGGAGTCCTTCACAAAAAGAAGGATCTCGTCCCTTTCGGGGGTAGCAGGCATCTCCGCTTCGATAATTTCAACAGCCTGGGCTGTATTCAGGCCTTTTTGATAAATATAGCGATAAATATCCTGGATTTCACGAATCTTATCGTTGTTATAATTTCTTCTTCTCAGTCCAATCGAGTTTATTCCCACGTACGAAAGCGGCTCGCGACCAGCTTTAATGAAAGGGGGTACATCCTTACGTACCAGCGAACCTCCCGAGATCATCACATGTGAACCGATATGACAGAACTGGTGAATCGCTGTCATCCCGCTGATAATCGCGTAGTCGTCAACAATGACTTCTCCTGCCAGTTGGGTGTTGTTAACCAGGATTACGTTATTACCCACGGCACAATCATGTGCAATATGAACATATGCCATAATAAGACAGCCATTTCCAACAGTGGTTTTACCCCGTGCGGCAGTGCCCCGGTTTACTGTAACAAACTCACGGATTGTCGTTCCGTCTCCAATCTCAACAGTCGAATATTCACCCCTGAATTTAAGGTCTTGCGGAATGGCGCCAATTACAGCTCCCGGAAAGATCCGGCAATTCTTACCAATCCGGGTACCCGGGAAGATCGTGGCATTGGAACCGATACGCGTTCCCTCACCAATAACGACATCTTTATCGATCGACACAAACGGCTCAATAACTACATTGTCAGCTATCTGCGCTTCAGGGTGGACATAAGCTAATGGTTGTTTCATCTGTTAATTTATTAGTATCAAGATACAAGACCAAGATTCGAACAGGAAAATTATACTCCTTTCGGATCTGATCCTATGATTTGCCTCATCATTTTATATAACTATTTATGCCGGCACTATTTGCGCCATAAACTCACCTTCTGCAACAATCTTATTACCAACAAAACATAATCCTTTCATATTGGCAATACCACGTCGGATGGGAGTTGTGAGTTCTATTTTAAATATAAGCGTGTCACCGGGAACGACTTTTCTTCTGAACTTCACATTATCGATTTTGATAAAGTAAGTCGAATACTTTTCTTCCCTGCTGTGCAGCACATAAAGCCCTCCGCATTGAGCCATCGCTTCAACAATCAGTACACCCGGCATTACGGGGTTATCAGGGAAGTGGCCCTGAAAGAACGGTTCATCTACTGTGACATTTTTCACGCCAACAATATAATCACCACCGATCTCGATAATTTTATCGACCAATAAAAAGGGAAAGCGGTGAGGCAGAAAGCGCCTGATACCATTAATATCAAGCAAAGGTTCCTTTTCCGGGTTATATTCAGGCGCTGTTGTCTTTGATTTTCGTAATTGCAGCTCTTTTCTCAACAATTTAGCAAATTCAGTATTCACCATATGGCCTGGTTTGGTCGCAATAATGCGCCCCTTGATCCGGCTTCCTGCCAGACTTAGGTCACCAATTACATCCAGCAGCTTATGTCGCGCACATTCATTATCAAACTGAAGGTCCAGATTATTCAGGATGCCTTTGTCTTTCTGAATTTCTACGCGCTCATGATGAAACAGATCGGCAAGCCGGTCCAGTTCCTCCTGACTTACCTTCCTGTCCATGATCACGATCGCATTGTCCAGGTCTCCTCCTTTTACCAGGTTATTCTGCAGGAGGAATTCCAATTCGCGCAAAAATACAAAAGTCCTGCAAGATGCAATTTGTGTTTTGAAATCAGAGAGATGATCGAGCGATGCAAACTGATTACTCAGCACACTTGAATTGAACGAAATCATCACATTCAGACGGTATTCGTCGTCGGGAAGGGCAATGATTTCTGAACCTGTCCGTTCATCTCTGTAAACGAGCTTTTCTTTAATGACCAAGTACTCCCGCTCGGCATCCTGCTCAACAATTCCTGCTTTTTCGATGGCCTCCGTATAAAACCGCGCGCTACCGTCCAGAATTGGCATTTCGGCCGCATCCAGATCAATCAGCACGTTATCCAGATCCATTCCTACAACCGCAGCAAGCGCATGCTCAATGGTACTGATCCGAACATCCTCTTTCCCGATCACTGTTCCCCGCGACGTATCGACCACAAGGGATGCATCTGCTTCAAGTATTGGCTGTCCTTCGAGATCGACCCTCCGGAATTTGATGCCAAAATTTTCAGGAGCCGGCTTGAAAACCGCGTTAACATTGCAGCTTGTATGCAAACCTTTACCCCTGAGAGAGAATTCCGCAGCTAACGTTTTTTGTTTAACTGTCATCTTTTTATCCGAACTATTCCTTGTTTAATTTTGACTTTAACTCCTTAACTTCCTTCTTCAATTCCATTACCTGATCGCGCAATTCGGGCAGGCGTCTGTATACAACTAACGTTTTTAATGCCTTATCGTGGTCCATGGCAGGTATTCCAAGAACAATACTATCTGACTTAATACTGTTGCTTACACCTGTCATCGCACCGATTTTAACATTATCGCCAACTGTAAGATGCCCTGCAATACCCACTTGTCCTCCAAACATACAGTTTTTGCCTATTTTGCTTGATCCGGCAATACCTGTCAGGGCCGCCATCACTGTATTTTCCCCTACTTCTGTATTATGGCCAAGCTGGATCAGATTATCCAGTTTAGCACCTTTATGTATAATGGTTGATCCCATCGTTGCACAGTCGATTGTCGTATTGGCGCCGATTTCAACGTCATCTTCGATGATCACGTTACCCATCTGGGGAATTTTCTTGTAGCCTCCTTCGCTAACAGGTGCGAAACCAAATCCATCGGAACCGATTACGGCTCCTGAGTGGATTATGCAATTGTCGCCGATTACCGTGTCGTCATAAATTTTTACGCCCGCGTAAATAATGGAATTATTCCCGATCCGGACATTGCTGCCAATATAAACCTGCGGGTAAATTCTTGTTTTTGTACCAATGGAAGTATTGGATCCGATGTAGGCAAATGCACCTAAATAAATTCCTTCGCCAATGATCGCTGTCGGATCAATAAAGGAAGGTTGTTCAATTCCTGTTTTATGAATCAGGGTCTGCTGGTAAAGCGTCAATAACGCAGCAAATGCCTGATAGGCATCAGGAACCCGGATCAGTGTACATTTAACCGAATGCTCAGGAACAAAATCCTGATTAACCAGAACGATCGATGCGTCTGTTTCATAGATGAACTTTTCATATTTTGGATTAGCCAAAAAGGCTAATGTCCCTTGTTTCCCATCTTCTATCTTCGAAATACTGCTTACGCTAACATTTTCATCGCCATCCACCGTTCCATGCAGATAATCAGCGATGTCCCTTGCTTTAATATCCATAATTTTTTCCTTGGCGCCGTGCAAAAATAGATTTAAATTAATTAATGTCCAATTCTTTCGGATAACAGATAAAATATTTTCTTACTGTTTGTGATAAACTTGACAGGTTAATATCTGAAGCTTCGCTTATTTCTTTCACTTTCCCAGTCTTAAATAAAATGTTAATTCTATCGTCACCTGAAACATATGCATTATTGGTTATTGAATCCTGAACAAAAAAATAATCCAGTTCGGCCTCATCAATTTCAAAACGTTTCATGATCCTTTCCCTGATTTTGTCCATCGTTCCTCTTTTAAACGGACGATCCCTTAACATGACCCGGAACAGCTTCCTGTTCACCAAACAGCGCGAAAGATACGCCAATATTTTATCATCTTCATACTGCCACTGCTTAATTGATGCAAGAATGTCATTATCATCCAGTTCCGCAAACACTGACAGCAATGGCCGTCCGTTAAAATTCTCCCCCGATATGAAATGTCCGATCGAAATATTTTGATGAAGGAATATCTCCAGGGAAGGTGTCGCAAACAATTTGGCGCCCTGTATACATAAATATTTTGCTCTCCTCAGCACATTCACCAGAAGATGTTCTCCCGATAATACGGTTTTATGAAGATAAACCTGCCAATACATGATACGGCGGGCAATCAGGAATTTTTCAATGGAATAAATGCCCTTGTCTTCGATGACCAGTTCATCCCTGAAAACATGGAGCATTTTAATGATGCGATCCGATCCGATCGCTCCCTCCATGACTCCGGTAAAAAAGCTATCACGGCGCAAATAGTCAAGCCTGTCCATATCCAGTTGACTGGCTACCATTTGGTGTAAAAATTTTTTGGGGTATTCATTTTTAAAGATACTGATGGCCATGTCCAGCCGCCCACTAAACTGTTGGTTTAAATCTTCCATTAACATGCCCGAGATCTCCTCATGTGAAACGCCGGCCACGATCGAATGTTCCAGGGCATGCGAAAATGGCCCGTGTCCGATGTCATGCAACAAAATAGCAATCGTGACTGCTTCCGCTTCAGCTTCGGTTATTTCAATTCCTTTTAGTTTTAATGTCGCGATAGCCGAATGCATCAGATGAACTGTCCCGATAGCATGTTCAAAACGATTATGAGTAGCTCCCGGAAAAACCAGGTATGACAACCCCAGCTGCTTAATTCTGCGTAACCTCTGAAAATAAGGATGCTCGATTAAATCAAAGACTAATTCGGATTGAATGGTTATAAATCCAAATACCGGATCATTAATAATCTTTTTCTTGTTCGTTTTCAAGCTTTTTTACTGATACGTGCTATTTATAGTAACCAGCTACCGCCACGGCTGACAGCTTTTTACCGTAAGGGACAAAATTATAAAAGTTTTTCAATCCCGTGATGTATCCTTCCGTCGCAGAGACCTGTATCTCATTTTTTTTTACTGAAAATCATTTACTTCCATTTTGCATATTCAATGTATTTTTATAGTTTTGCGCTGACAATAAAGTTAAACCGGTTAGGGGGCTTGAAGTCCCCTATTTTATTACACATAATATGATTGACCGGAATTGGATTATTCAATTAACTGAAGAAAAGCTGAAGAAAGATCAGTTTATCGTTGAAGTTACCGTTAGCCAGGCAAATCAGATTTCCGTTTTGCTTGACAGTGACAACGGAGTCACCATCGATGACTGTATACAACTAAGCAGGCATATTGAAGGAAATCTTGACCGGGAAGCAGAAGACTTTGAGCTTCAGGTCTCATCGGCAGGACTGGGACAGCCTTTCAAGGTACACCGGCAATACGTAAAGAACCGGGAAAGAGAAGTGGAAGTTGTTTTAACAAACGGGCAGAAGCAGACCGGAATCTTAAAAGGTGCAGATGAATCAGGTTTCGACCTGGAAATTTCAAAAAGCGAAAAGGTGGAGGGGCAAAAGAAAAAACAATTGGTAACCCGTACACTGAGAATTCAGTTTGATGAAGCAAAAACAGTAAAAAACATTATAAAATTTTAAATCGGGCAAGATGGATAACATTAATCTTATCGATACCTTTTCTGAATTTAAGGACCTGAAAAATATTGACCGGGTCACCATGATGAGCGTTCTTGAAGACGTTTTCAGGAATGTCTTGCAAAAAACCTACGGAACTGATGAGAATTTTGATATCATTATTAATATTGACAAAGGCGATTTTGAGATCTGGAGAAACCGCATCGTAGTTGAAGACAGCGAAATCTCTGACCCTAACACCCAAATCACGCTCAGTAATGCAAAAAAAATTGATTCAGACTACGAGGTAGGTGAAGAAGTGACCGATGAGGTTAAACTAAAGGATTTTGGGAGAAGAGCTATTTTGAACCTGCGTCAAAACCTGGCCAGTCGTATTTTAGAGCTCGAAAAGGACCACATCTACAATAAATATAAAAGCAAGATCGGTGATATCGTTACCGGCGAAGTTTATCAGGTATGGAAGAAGGAAATCCTCATCCTCGACGATGAGGGTAACGAACTGTTGCTCCCGAAACAGGAACAGATACCCAGCGACTACTTCCGAAAAGGAGATACATTGCGGGCTGTCGTATACAAGGTTGAGCTGCGGAACAACAATCCATTGATCATTCTTTCACGCACATCGCCCGTGTTCCTGGAACGTCTTTTTGAGCTCGAGGTACCTGAAATATTCGACGGTCTGATCACGATCAAGAAGATCGTCCGTGTTCCCGGAGAGAGGGCTAAAGTAGCCGTCGAATCGTACGACGAACGTATTGACCCCGTGGGCGCATGCGTGGGGATGAAAGGATCGCGTATCCATGGAATTGTCCGTGAACTTCGCAACGAGAATATTGACGTGATCAATTTCTCAAATAATGTCCAGTTGTTTATTCAGCGCGCTCTCAATCCGGCGAAAGTCTCATCTATTAAAATTCATGAAGACACAAAGAGGGCTGATGTCTATTTAAGACCCGATGAAGTTTCACTGGCAATTGGTAAGGGCGGATTGAATATCAAGCTCGCCAGCCAGTTAACAGGATACGAAATTGACGTATACAGAGAAATGCAGCCCGATGAAGAAGATGTCAATCTGGATGAATTTGCTGACGAAATTGAAGGATGGATTCTGGATGAACTGAAGTCGATCGGTTGCGATACCGCCAAGAACGTCCTGAGTCTCAGTCGAAATGATTTAATTAAAAGAACTGATCTGGAAGAAGAAACGGTAGATGAACTGCTCCGTATTCTTCGCTCCGAATTCGAATAAGTTATATTTAAAATAATTTGAGTAAAATTGCACAGCTTTCGGCTGAAAGCTTACAGAAGAAAAAAACAGATTGGGTATATGAGCATTGGCAACACAAATACGCGACTAAGTAAGGTAGCCCGGGAATTTAACGTCGGAATTCAAACGATCGTAGAATTCCTTCATAAAAAAGGATTTGTTGTGGATCCAAATCCAAACACCAAAATTCCGGATGATGCTTATCATCTGTTGGAAAAGGAATATAAAAGTGATATTTCTCTGAAAAAAGAGTCGGAAAAAATTAACCTGAAAAGCCAGCGTACCAAAAAAGAAACCATTACTTTGGACGACATACAGGGTGAATCAGAATCGGACGATAATGAAGAGGATGATTTCTCTGCTGACGAGATCCGGATTACCGACTTGAGCAGTTCAAAAAATGAAATTCAGCCTGCAAAGCAGGCAAAGCCGCAAGCTCCGCCTGAACCTGCAGCCAGAACTTATTCGCAGCCGCTCGAAAAACCAAGGATACTCGGAAAAATTGATCTGGACAATCTTAACAAAAGGCCCGAGCATCATGAAGCTGAACAAAAGCCGGTTGCTGAAACCCGTGAAAGGATACAAGTAATCAAGAAAAAGAAACCTGATACGGAGCCGGGAAGAGCTACAGAAATACCGCAACAGAAAACGCCTGAAAAGATTGTGGAACCTGCGGAAAAACCAATCATAGAAGCCGAACCGGAGTTGATTAAAGAGCAACCCAAACCAGCAGAACCAGAGCAGGTTCCGACCAATATTCCTAAAGTGGAAGAAGTGAAGGTCGTGGGGAGAATTGACCTCTCATCAATTAATCAACGTACACGACCCGCCAAGAAAACAAAAAAGCAGAAGGAAGATGAACGCAGGGAACGGGAAAGACAAAAACGCCAGGCACAGAACGAACAGCAGCAATCAGCGGCGCCGCAACCTTTACAACCTGTACAGCCTTCAACACCTCAGCAGGGAGGTCAGAAACCGCAAGTACAACAGGAAATGAAACCTCGTGTAAATAAGGTTAACGGACCGACGGTGGTTGGAAAAATTGATCTGCCTGAAAAAAAGCAGGGTTCGTCTGTTCATGATGATCTAAAGAAAAAGCGCCGCCGGATTTCAAAAGAGGGAAATGCCCGGGTGAATGTGGCTAAACAACCGGGAGGAGGCGCAGCCGCTCCGGGAGGAGTCTCCAAGCACGGACCGCAGACGGGAAAAGGCAAGAAACGGATCATTAAGAAAGAGGTTAGCGAAGAAGATGTACAAAAACAGATCAAAGATACACTGGCGCGCCTGACGTCAACAAAGGGGAAATCGAAAGGATCGAAATACCGACGCGATAAACGTCTTGCCGCCAGCGAACGTAATGCTGCTGAATTTGAAAAGCATAATCTTGAAAAAAATATTTTGAAGGTTACCGAATTTGTATCGGTTGCTGAACTGGCTACCATGATGAATGTCGGTGTCAACCAAGTTATTGCAACTTGTATGAGTCTGGGATTGTTCGTTTCGATTAACCAGAGGCTTGATGCCGAAACCATGTCGGTTGTTGCCGATGAATTTGGATACAAGGTAGAATTTGTAAGTTCACAGATTCTTGAAGCAATTGGGAAAGAAGAAGATCTTCCAAGTGAAGTCCATTCACGTGCTCCAATTGTGACGGTTATGGGCCATGTTGACCACGGAAAGACATCGTTGCTCGACCATATCCGGAATGCCAATGTAATTGCCGGCGAGGCCGGAGGTATTACCCAGCATATCGGAGCTTATCATGTCACACTGAAAAACGGCCAGCATATTACTTTTCTGGATACACCAGGACACGAAGCATTTACCGCCATGCGTGCACGGGGTGCGCAGGTTACCGACATTGCCATTATTATTGTGGCAGCCGACGATGACATTATGCCCCAAACTATCGAAGCCATCAACCACGCGCAAGCTGCAGGGGTACCCATTGTGTTCGCGATAAACAAGATCGATAAACCGGGAGCTAATCCTGAAAAGATCAAGGAAGGACTCGCTCAGATGAATTTCCTTGTTGAAGAATGGGGAGGTAAATATCAAAGCCAGGACATTTCCGCCAAGCAAGGCACCAATGTGCACGAATTACTTGAAAAAGTATTACTTGAAGCAGAAATGCTTGATCTGAAGGCAAACAAAGACCGGCGCGCAACCGGAACGGTAGTAGAATCATCGCTCGATAAGGGGCGTGGTTATGTGGCCACTCTGCTCCTTCAAAACGGGACGCTTAGACAAGGTGACATGCTGCTGGCCGGACAATATTACGGACACGTGAAAGCCATGTTCAACGAGCGTAATCAGCGTGTTCAGGAGGTTGGTCCTGCTGAACCCGTTATCATACTGGGACTCGATGGCGCACCACAGGCTGGTGATAAATTTAATGTAATGGAAAATGAGCGCGAAGCACGGGCTATTGCCAATAAACGTGAACAGCTTGCACGCGAACAGGGACTTCGTACCCAGAAACATATTACTCTTGATGAAATCGGACGCCGGATCGCTATCGGAAACTTCCAGGAACTTAACCTGATTGTGAAAGGTGACGTAGACGGTTCAATCGAAGCACTTTCTGATTCATTAATCAAACTGTCAACCGAAGAGATCCAGGTAAACGTGATCCACAAAGCAGTAGGAGCAATCTCCGAATCGGATATCAATCTGGCAACGGCTTCAGATGCCATCGTCATTGGATTCCAGGTCCGTCCTACCCTGCAGGCCCGCAAGCTGGCAGAAAAGGAAGAAGTAGACATCAGGTTGTACTCCATTATTTACGATGCCATCAACGAGATCAAATCGGCAATGGAAGGCATGCTGTCGCCTGAAATCAGGGAAGAGATCACCGGTACTGCTGAAGTGCAGGAAGCTTTCAAAATCACCAAAGTCGGAACAGTGGCCGGTTGTATCGTGCGCGACGGGAAGATTGTCCGTTCACACAAGGTACGCATCATCCGTGACGGTATTGTGATCTACACCGGAGTGCTTGGTTCGCTAAAGCGCTTCAAAGAAGACGTCAAGGAAGTTCAAAAAGGTTATGAATGCGGCCTGAATATTGACGGCTATAACGACATTCAGCCTGGCGATATGATAGAAGCCTTCCAACAAGTGGAAGTGGCGAAAACACTATAATAAAAAAGACCGGTGCGTTGCAACGGTCTTTTTTATTTTCTTATGCTTCAAGCATGGCCTGATAAGCTTTGGCATCCATCAGCCCATCCAGCTCTGCCGGATCTGATATCCTGATCCGGATCATCCAACCTTTTTCATAGGGATCTTTGTTGATCAGCTCGGGACTGTTTTCCAACTCAGTATTAAATTCAAGCACTTCGCCTCCAACAGGCATAAACAGGTCTGAAACAGTCTTTACCGCTTCGACAGTACCAAACGTTTCTCCCTTCTCCAGGCTCTCGCCTGCCGTTTCTATTTCAACAAAAACAATATCACCTAATTCACCCTGGGCAAAGTCGGTGATTCCGACAAACGCAATATCACCTTCAACACGAATCCATTCGTGTTCTTTTGTGTACTTTAAATTTTCAGGCAGATTCATACTATAATTTTTATAAGACTATAAATTTCAATGAATTAAAATAATACCATGATCCGGTGCGTTTTTATACCGGCAAAAATTCAGCATTTTTCTCAAATGTAATACATTTTTTTAAAACAGAAACGAGTGCGTTTGTACCAGGACAAAATGATTTTTTCAAAGAAGTTTCTTATTTTGCAATATTAATTTAAAAACATGATATTTTCAATCACAATCAATTCGATAGGCCAGCTTTCAGAGGCAGCAACAAAGTTTCTGGACGCCTTTCCCCATGATCGCATTTTTGCCTTTTATGGGAAAATGGGTGCCGGAAAAACAACTTTTATCAAAGCCTTATGCCAGTCTATGGGTTCAACCGACAATATTACCAGCCCGACTTTCGCGCTGATCAATGAATACGACAGGGCAGGAGAATCAAAAATATACCATTTCGATTTCTACCGTGTTCGCAATCCGGAAGAAGCGTTGGACATTGGCCTGGATGAATATCTGTACAGTGAGCAGTATTGTTTTATGGAATGGCCTGAAAAAGTAGAATCCTTACTTCCCGAAAATCTGGTTGAAGTCCATATTGAAGAACAAACCCGGGCTGTGCGTCACATAAAAGCCTTCCACCGGTAAAGTGTTTTGATTATTTGCAAAGAAAAGAGTAAATTGGACCATTCAATCAACGTAAAGTAACGTTTTGATGAAGCGAGTACAAAAACTAAACAAAGGTCGGAACCTGGCAATGTAAAAAATGACTACTAAAATGAAGGAAAAGACACACACTCCTGAATCGTCAAATTTTTTCATGCCTCGTGAAGAGATGCTTGAAATCCTCAGAAAGGGGAAAAAACTGACCATTGGAATTCCTTCTGATCTTTCAAAAGCAGAATATCGTATCCCCTTAACACCCGAGGCCGTAGAATTACTGATCTCATACGGTCATGAAATTTATATCGAAGCTGAAGCAGGCAGGGCATCCAGTTACACGGACGAGATCTATCGTGAAGCGGGAGCCATTGTTGTTGACCGTAAAGAGGAGATTTTTCAGTGCGATCTGATCCTTCGCATTTCTCCATTCGATCAGGAAGAAATTGACACCTTGCGGGGAAATCAGGCTCTTTTCTCCTATATGCAGCTTCATACCCACTGCAGTGAATCGATCCGGAAACTCATGAACAAAAAGGTTACCACTGTCGCTTACGAATACATGGAAAATGAGAACAACAGCCTGCCTGTGGTTCATCTGATGAGCCAGATTTCGGGGGTGACTGCAGTAACCATTGCCAGTGAATACCTCAGTAACTCACGAAATGGTAAGGGCGTTCTTCTGGGAGGCGTCACAGGAATTTCACCCACGGAGTTGGTTATCCTGGGAGCCACAACTGCAGCGGAATTTGCTGCACGGGCGGCACTTGGTCTTGGCGCCATGGTTAAAGTTTTTGATGATGATCTTTCTGCCTTGCGTAGCCTGGAAGAAAAATTGGGTCAGCGGATCTTCACCTCTGTGCTTTATCCCAATGTATTAAGAAAAGCCCTGAAATCGGCAGATGTCGTTTTAGGCGCCATGTCTACAAACTCCACTCTAAAATTCCGGGTTTCTGAAGAAATGGTCAAGAAGCTAAAAAAGGGATCGGTGATCATTGATCTAAATGTTTCCCAGGGGGGCTGCTTCGAAACAAGCCGATGTACCGATCTCAATAATCCGGCTTATGTTGAACATGGAGTCATTCACTATTGCGTCCCCAATATATCAGCTCTTGTGGCGCGCACGGCTTCGATAGCCCTCAGTAACATCCTGACCCCGATCATTATTTCAATAGGAGAAACAGGTGGCGTGCAAAATTACATCAAGGCTTCAAAAGGATTCAGGAAAGGGATCTATATTTATAATGGGATCCTCACCAATCACGATCTGGGGGCTAAACTAAATATTCCGTCAAAAGACATTGATTTACTGCTGGCTGTTTTCTGATCGCTGAACCAGGATCATCATTGAGACCGGGGGAACTGAAACCTGCGGTCCTTCAAGCTGGCTCAGTCCCTTCAAATCGATTTCGCTTTCACAGGCAATCACAGTCCATCTGCCTGCCCGCACTAACTCAATCAGGACTGCCTTTACCGAGGCATTAAAGACCACGTGTATAGTTTTCCATCTGGTTTCTCCCGGATAGTCTTCAATGAAATAGGATACGACGCCTGCTTGATAAAGCGGAGTAAACCGGAGATATTGCCTGATCTCGCCTGACGACCGCATCCTGAGCGCCGGAACATTCTTCCTGAGATCGATCAATGCCTTATAATACCGGAAGACATCCTGAAATTCCCTTTTCCTGTCCCAATCCAGTTGATTGATTTGATCGGGCGACCGGTAGGAGTTATCATTGCCGTCCTTGGTTCTGCAAAATTCCACTCCCGCATGTAAAAACGGTATGCCTTGCGAAGTCAACACCAGTGCGCCGGCCAGCTTCTGCATTTTCCGAATTGCAGACAGATCAGTATCCGGATTGCTCATCCGTAGTTTGTCAAACAAGGTCAGGTTATCGTGCGCCGATACATAGTTGACAGTACGCCAGGGTTCTCCCGCCCAGGGAAAAACTCCACTCCCAACATAACCGTACACGATCTGCGGGTGGTTACAAGCCGCCACCACTCCGAACTTCACGGCCTCCTCGCTTAAAGTCCTTCCACTAACAAATCCTTTCTCGCGACTGTCAAAATTATGTCCTTTTACCGCATCGCGAAAATCATCGTTAAAGCAGGCAATCCGGTCCAACCGGTTCACATTCACCTTAACGGCCCTGCATTTCCCGGGCATCGGACTTTCAGCGGCGGTCCAACCTTCTCCGTACAGAAGCAAGCCGGGGCGTAAGCGATCCAGTGCTGTACGAATGGCATTCATCGTGTCAATATCAAGCGTACCCATCAGGTCGAAACGAAAACCATCGATGTGGAACTCCTTAGCCCAATAGCACACCGAATCGATGATGTATTTTCTAACCATGGCCCGTTCCGAAGCGATCTCATTTCCGCATCCTGTCGCATCGGAGAAAGAACCGTCCGGATTTTGGCGGTAATAATAGCCGGGAACTGTCTGGTTAAACCAGGAACGGCGGGTATAACCGGTATGATTATAAACGACATCAAGTACAACTCCCAGGCCCGACTGATGCAAGGCCATAACCAGCTCCTTGAATTCCTTTATGCGCGCGGTTGTAGATGGATCGGTAGAATAAGAACCTTCGGGAGCATTGAAATTGAGAGGATCATAACCCCAGTTATAACCTGAATCAGGTTGCTTTTCATCAACCGTATGGAAATCAGCTACCGGAAGCAGGTGAACATGAGTGATACCAAGTTCTTTCAAATGATCGACACCTGAAGCGAATCCTCCCGGGCCAGTCGTTCCCGATTCGGTAAATGCGAGAAATTTCCCTTTATTGATCATTCCCGAATTGGCAGCGATAGAAAAATCCCTGACATGAATTTCGTATATGATGGCATCAACCTGGTTTTCAAGAGCAATAACCCGGTCATGCTCCCAGTTGGCAGGGTTAGTTTCTTCAGGTATGAAGAAAAGGCCCCGCTTTCCGTTAATTCCCACAGCCCGCGCGTCAATGCCGGGGGTCTCATTCATCCACTCACCATTTTTAACTCTGAAAGTATAATAAAGGCCTTTAAAATTACCCCCCAAATGCAAAGACCAGCATCCATCTTTCTCCTGCTTCAGTGAATCAATCCGTACAGGAGTTCCACCTTCACTTTGTCGGTATACAAAAAAATCAACACGCTGCGCAACAGGAGCCCAAATTTTGACCGTGATTTCCTTGTTGGTGGTATGAACACCTAAATCATCGCTTCCACAGTACGGGTAAGATGAAAAATCGATGTGATTGTATTTCCAATTATGCATTAAGAGAACAAGCTTTTTCGAAGGGTTACATAACGGGTCTTGTATTTTTGTCCGTTGGTATCTTTTAGCATGACCCGGGCCCAGTAAAATTTCCGGAGTGTCGTGTCATAATCATGAAAACCGCTTAGATTGACGTGAATTTCGTGCGACTTTCCAGCCTCCAGATAAAGCGGATAGATTATATTCCGATCGATCCCCTTCAGTCTGAATTTTCTGATTAAAAACAATTTACGGAACAGGATCACAGGTCCTTCAATGTCAATATCTTTACGTGAAATATTTCTTACAACGAGCGTGAGTACCTGAGGCCGGTATCGCCGATTGGGGAACAAATCCACTTTGAGGCGCCTGGTGGTAAAAGGTACCCGTAATGGGATTTTGCCTTTCTTCCCCCTCTCCCTGAGCAAAGGCAGGATTATCAATAAGACGATTATGGCTAAAAGTAGCCAGGTTAATTTATAATCTTCAGTGCCATATTCATTCGCAGAAAAAGCAAAAAGCGGATACAACGACATCAATACAAAA
>JBDKTZ010000468.1:0-26866 GCA_039679975.1 Prolixibacteraceae bacterium | reverse complement strand
GGTACCGGATCCTGATTAACGGGAAGGAAGCTGAAAGCGGAACGGTAGATCGCTTTCCTGCGAAGCTGCAAACGCCGGCCGGTTATGTGGACACCCGCGTCGGAACGGCACATTCCCGCTGGATGATCGCCCCCGGGCCATGGATGCCTTTCAGTATGGTCAAGCTGAGTCCTGATAACCAGAATACCGGCTGGCAGGCAGGGTATCAGCCTTCGTTCGAAACGATCGGCTGCTTTAGCCATATTCACGAGTGGACTATGGCCGGTTTGGGGATGATGCCGACCAATGGTGAGCTGCAAATTCATGTTGGCGATCAGTTCAATCCGGACTCGGGATACCGCTCCAGAATTGATAAATCGACCGAAGATGCTCCTTTGGGGTTTTATAAAGTGTATATGCCCGATACCAGGATACTGGCCGAACTGACTGCAACAACGCGCTGCGGGTTCCAGCGGTATTCCTTTCCGGACGATCAGGACGTAAGGATTATGATCGATCTGCATGTTCCTTCCGAATACAATTATCTGTTACCGGATGTGGAGATCAGTCAGGTCAGTGAATACCGGATTGAAGGGAAGAGCCACCAGGTGTCGCCACGGCCCACGGTGTGGAGCAACGACGCCGATCAGGAATACACCGTTCATTTTGTCATTGAATTCGATCAACCCATTAAAAAGGCAGGTGGCTGGATGGACGATAAGCTGGTACAATCCGGTCACGTTAAAGGGAAAGATCTTAAAGATGCCGGTTTCTTTGTTGAGTTCGATACCAAAAAATCGCGGGTGGTACAGGCGCGTTCCGGAATTTCACTGGTCAGTATTGAAAATGCCGGTGAAAATCTTGCAAAAGAGATCACTGAAGCTTTTGGCTGGGACTACGATGCGGTTGTTGAGAATCAGATGAAAGTCTGGGACAGCTATTTTTCAAGAGTTGAGATCACGACCAATGACAGGCTTGAGAAAGTACGTTTTTACAATAACTTTTATCGTTCGCTGTGCCGGAATACCTGGAGTGATGTTGACGGCGAATGGATAGCGCCCGACGAAAGCAGGCAGAGATTGTCGAATCCTGACCATCTGGCGCTGGGATGTGACGCGTTCTGGAATACATTCTGGAACCTGAATCAGTTCTGGAACCTGGTAACTCCCGAATGGTCTTCGAAATGGGTCAACTCGCAACTGGCGATGTATGACGTGAATGGTTGGCTGGCCAAAGGGCCTGCAGGTATGGAATATATTCCGGTGATGGTTGCGGAGCATGAAATCCCGCTTATTGTGTCGGCCTGGCAGATGGGAATCCGGGATTTTGACGCGGAGAAGGCATTCCTGGCGGCAAAGAAAATGCAGACAACACCGGCATCGGCCGTGGCGGGAGGTTTTGCCGGAAACCGTGACCTGGTACCGTACCTGAAGTATAAATATGTTCCTTCCGATTTAGGAAGATTTTCAAACACGCTGGAATATGCCTATGACGACTGGACACTTGCCCAGTTTGCCAAAGCACTTGGAAAACAGGACGATTACCGTATATTTGCTGCACGTGGTGAATGGTGGAGAAACGCCATAAATCCCGCAAACGGATATGCTCATTTGCGCGACAGCAGCGGAAAGTTCACGGAACCCTTTGATCCTTTCCGTTCAGGTGCAAATCATCATTATGTGGAAGGGAACGCCTGGCAGCTCACTTATTTCGTTCCTCAGAACATATCCGGGCTGGCGAAGATCATGGGAGAGCAGAGTTTTACTGAACGACTTCACGGAGGGTTTAAGGCCAGTGAACCCTGGCGGTATAATGCGCCGAACGATCAGTACTGGGATTTCCCGGTGGTACAGGGGAACCAGCAGTCAATGCATTTTGCCTTCCTTTTTAACTGGGTTGGGCAACCCTGGCTGACGCAGCGCTGGAGCCGTTCCATCCTGGACAAATATTACGGCAGTGGTTTGGCCAACGCTTATTTGGGCGATGAAGACCAGGGACAAATGAGCGCCTGGTTTATGATGGCTTCCATTGGTCTTTTCCAGACCGACGGCGGATGCAGTTCCGGGCCTGTTTATGAAATAGCGAGCCCCCTTTATGAAAAGATTGTCATAGACCTGGGAAAACGGTATAACCGCGGGAAACAGTTTACAATCGAAGCCATCAACGTATCGCGTAAAAACAAGTATGTGCAGGGCGCCACATTAAACGGCAAAAAACTGGAGAGCTTTTGGTTCCCGGCTTCTGAATTACTAAAAGGAGGCAGCCTGATCCTGGAGATGGGCGATCAACCCAATAAAAGCTGGGGAACGGGAACTTTTTGAAAGCGTTTACCAGTAACGGCATACAGATCGGTATACAACAGGTGGGAATCACGCTGTACGGTAAATACTCCCGCGGTGAGGTCGCTTTACTTTCGCTCACTTTCAATCGTGTACACGAAACTGTCGCCGCGGTAATACCCCAGGTTGTACTCAATCGGCTGTTTATTTTCGTCATAGACAAAACGCTTGCGAAAAAGCACAGGCTCGTCATGGCCAATATTGAGTTTATGGCTCAGGAATGAACCCGCCTTAATTGCACTGACCTCTTCGTACGAAAGCGATGCACTGACTGAATATTTTTCTTCGAGCATTGCGTACAAAGGACGGCTGAAGTCTTCATTTCCGGTCATTCCAATGGAAGGATTAAACCAGGATTTAAAGTACACGAAGGGAAAATCTTCCTTACCGCGTAACCGCTCAAGCGTTAACATCCTCGTTTCGGGCCCTGCGGCGAAAAACTCCAGTACGTCCCGTTCCGGAACTTTCCAGCTGATATGCAGTTCAAAATTGTGGACGGTAATTCCCATGGCATTCATTTCCTTTGTGAAGCTGAACCAGTTCCTGGCCCGACCCGATATTCCCTTGTGCGCCACTTTCGTCCCGTATCCTTTCTTTCTGACCAACAAACCTTCGCTGACCAGCTTCTCGATCGAAAACCGGAGCGTATTTCTTGAAATTCCAAGCTGCTCTGAAAGCGTTACCTCAGTGGGGAGCAACTTCCCCTTCTGATATTCTTCCCGGGAAATCAGTTCCCGCAACAGCTTTTCTGCCTGCGCATGCAGGGGAGTGGAACTGTTATGGTCAATCTTTAATTTCATGTTTCAGGATTTAGTCTTCTGTCAGCTTTGTTCATTCGACATCCTTATGTTCAAACAAATATTGCCGGATCTCAGCACGAAGATAACAAATATTCCGCATAAATACCCACCACTGTTTAGTTAGAATTCTCGTGCCGGTAAAATCCGGAGACGAAATTTAAAGGATATTGAAGAATTGTTTGTGAAACTAAAAAATATATGATATGTTTGCACATATTGAATTTGTATGGATATAACGCAGGGTCTAAATAACGACTAATACCGATCAAATATGAAAAAACGGAAGATCCTCTTTGCGCTGTTACTATGCCTGCTTTGCCTGGCTGCCGGCGCTGGTCCCGATAATATCGCAGGGGAGGCTAAAGTGACCGCCTCCACGAGTCTCAACCAAAGCTTTCTACCCGAAAACATCACCGACGGCATGATCGGTGTAAGCGGACAGGGGGAGTGGGCCTGTACGGGCGTAACGACCGACTGGGGTTATATTCGTTTTCCCTGGATCCGGATGGACTGGGCCAAGCCGCGGAAAATAAGCAGAATCGTTCTTTATGACCGGCCTTCTTTGAATGAGCATATTGCGGGAGGCAAGCTGGTTTTCAGCGACGGGAGCATCATTTGGGTGAACCAGATTCCTAACGAAGGTACAGGAAAAACGGTTGAGTTTGAACCGAAAACCGTTAGCTGGGTAACCTTCGTTTCCACCGACGGGAACGGACGCGATCTGGGATTCTCTGAGATAGAAGTTTACCCGGCTTTTCCGGAGTTCACGGATTACGTGGCAACAGCAGACCCTTATATCGAGACCAACAGGGGCAGGTACATCTTCTTTATCACCGGCGCCCGGCCTTTCGGAATGGTGGGAACGGCTCCCTTAACAAGAAATAAGAATCAAAACGGCGGAGGCTATAACTATAACGAGTCAGAGATTCTCAGTTTCCCTCAGATTCATACCTGGATGATCTCAGGTATCGAGGTCATGCCGGCGCCTTATACTGTCGATCCCCGGAAAGGGCAACAGGGTTGGAAATCAAAATTTTCGCACGATGACGAGATCGTACAGCCGGGTTATCAGCGGGTCTTTCTCCGGGATCATAAAGTCTGGACGGAACTCACCGCCACTGAACGGGTAACCTTTCATCGTTTCCGGTTCACGGAAGATATGAAGGCCCGGATCATTACCAATCTGGGCGGTTACGTGTCAAACAGCACCATGAGGAATGCACGTGTCAGGAAAATCTCCGAACAGGAGTTTGAAGGTTCGTTCACGTCGGCAGATCGTTACTGGGGCGGGCCCCGTGAAGTGGAAATCTTCTTTGTGGCGCAGTTCGACAAGGCTTTTCAGTCGCTGGAGGGATGGAAAGGGCAGCAACTGTTTCCCGATGTTTCCGAATTGAGCGGCGACAGCGCCGGGGTCTCAGCGATTTTCCCGGTGAAGGCAGGTTCCGAAATTCAAATGAAGATTGCGGTTTCCTATACCAGCACTGCCAACGCACGCAAAAATCTCGAAACCGAATGTGAGGGCTGGGATTTTGATGGGATACGCGCTGACACCCGCAGGATCTGGAATGAGGCAATGAGCAGGATCAAGGTTGAGGGTGGGACCGAACAGCAACAGGTCAAGTTTTACACAGACCTTTGGCATGTTCTGCTCGGACGCCAGATGATCGATGACGTGAGCGGCGATTACCCCGACCGGACACAGGGAAAAAAAGAAGGGACCTTCACAGATGCTGTGTTCAAGGTCAAAACACTCCCGAAAGGGCAAGACGGAAAGTCAAAATTTCACATGTACAACACCGATGCCCTGTGGTTAACCCAATGGAACCTCAATATTCTTTGGGGGCTTGCCTGGCCTGAGATTATGGATGAAATGTCGGCCTCGATGATCCGGTATGCAGAAAACGGATACCTGCTTCCCCGGGGCCCGTGTGGAGGAGGTTACTCTTACATCATGACCGGATGCCCTGCAACCAATCTGATCGTGAGCACCTATATGAAGGGTTTGCTAACGAAGGCAGATGCGGAAACCGCTTTCCGGGTGATGAAGCAGAATCATCTTCCCGGGGGGATGCTCGGGCCCTCATCCGACATCGAGTTTTATACCAGGAACGGTTATTGGCCCAATAATGCCGGAATTACTGTTGAAGCGGCTTTTCAGGACTATGCCCTCGCCCAGATGGCCAACAGCCTTGGGAAAAAAGCAGACTACCGGTTTTTCCTCGGGCGCTCGCAGGGGTGGAAAAAGCTGTTCGACCCTGAAAAAAAATTGCTTTTTCCCAAAGATCGCCAGGGACAGTTTATTCATCGTGACCCTCTCTCCGGGGAGGGCTGGGTTGAGGCTAATGCCTGGCAGGCGACCTGGGCGGTATCGCACGATATCGAGGGGCTGGCAAAGCTCATGGGAGGCTATGATACGCTTTGCTCCAGGCTGAACTATGCTTTTGAAAAAGCCCGCGCAAGCGATTTCGTCTTTGCCTATAATGAAGGATATGTCAGCTATGCCAATCAACCGGGATGTTCAAACGCCCATGTGTTCAACTATGCAGGAAAACCGTGGCTCAGTCAGTATTGGGTGCGAGGGGTGAAAGAGCAGGCCTATGGAGGAACCACCCCTGACCTGGGATATGGCGGGCATGATGAAGACCAGGGACAAATGGGAGGGGTCAGTGCACTGATGGCCATTGGACTGTTTAACCTCCAGGGAAATGTCAATCCCGATCCCGTTTATGATCTGACCACTCCGGTGTTCGATAAAATCACCATCACGCTCGATCAGCGCTATTATTCGGGAAAAACATTTGTCATCGAAACGATCCGTAATAAGCCAGGGAATGATTACATTCAACAGGCCCTGCTGAACGGACGTCCGTTGTCGCAACCCTGGTTCAGGCACAAAGATTTTGCTGCCGGGGGAACGCTCACGCTAACCCTGGGGAAAGATCCGCTGAAACACGAGCCTTAAGCTTCATGAGGATGACCCTGCAGATGAGAATTGGCAAAATCAGGAAAGCATGTAAACCAGAAACGACGCGCAAACATCAACCAAAAATGAGGATTCTGAATTATGGCTATAAAAACGAATGATGCTCAAATGAGACAAATTTTAACGGCCTTTACGGTTGCTATTCTGTTGTTGTCGTCCGGATGCCGGCACAACAGAAAGGAAAAAGTGAACACTCCGGTTGTCACCAAGGATGAAAAATTTACCGGTTTTTTCCAACGTGATTCGGGAGGGGTGACCGGTGCCGACGGCACCATTTCCGTGCCTATGCCCGACGGAAGTTCCGTGTTCATGATGGGCGACAGCTTTTTGGGACAGGTAGTCGATGGCAAGCGTGATTCCAGCGCCCGAATGATCAATAATACCTTCGTGGTGGTTAATCCGGATCAAACAGGCTCTGTTTCTCTGTTCGGGGGAACCTATGACAACCCGTCGGCTCTTGTTGTTCCGGAGAAAAATCCGGGGCACTTTTACTGGCCCGGCCACGGTTTTGTCCGTGATAGTATTTTCCATTTCTTCATGTCCCGTTTCAGGTTCAACGGTACGGGAATGTGGGCCTTTGAGTTTGTCAATACCGATTACTTTCGCTATTCCTGGCCCGATTTTAAAATGCTCTCCGTTTCTTCGTTCGATTACAGCGTCGAAAATCACGTTCACTGGGGACATGCTGTGCTCGATGAGGGCGATTTCGTTTATGTGTATGGAGCAAAGACCGATACCAGTAACCGATCGAACGCACATGTTTGCCGGATGGTTATTGGCAGTGACGGTATGCCCGGGAAAGTGGATTTCTTTGACGGGGCTGGTTGGTCTCCTGATCCCCTGGCTTCCCGACCGATGTCAGGTACGACCAGTCAGATTTCCGAGCAGTTCTCGGTATTCAGGTATGGAGAATATTACATCCTTTTGTCTCAGGAAAAAGGGATTGGAACCGGCGAAATTTACACCTATACCTCATCTGCGCCTTCCGGTCCGTGGAATAATAAACAGATGATATACAAGACAACCGAAACAGAAAAAGACAGGGATATGATTACCTATAATGCGATGGCTCATCCGCAGTATATTGAAAATGATGAACTGTTGATCTGTTACAATGTGAATTCACTTCAAATCAGTAAAGTATTTGAAAATGCCGGGAATTACCGTCCGGTATTCCTTCGTGTGCCGCTTGCACTGATATTGCCGGCACAGAATAACAAGGAAGAATAAAAAGTTGGGTATCTGGCAGAGGAAAAGCAAAGAAATGGAACGGCTGTCAGAGATGAAAATTATACATAGTAATTTGAAAAACGAATGGAACTAAAAAGAAGCACGACGCAGGGTTTAATGCCATACCGGAAGCAGGATCACGGAAAGAATGGCTATGATATTTACCCTGCGTTTTCATTGGATGACGGGCTTATTTCGGTGAGTTTCCGGTCGCTGGCCGAACGGATTTCATCGTCGAAAACCGTGATTATAGACGGTTATGCCGGCGTTTTTTATGAGGATTTCAGGAAGCACCTGAGCCGGGAACTGGAAAACATGGCTATAAAGAGCAGCTGGATTCGTATGGAAGATCTGCTTCGGCCGGAAAAGGAAATCAATGCCTTAATCAGTCCGTTTCTGGGCGAGTCCGATTCGATCTTCGGAACGAGGAGCACACTTGAGTTGAAAGACTTTTACGATCTTTCAAAGGCGGAATTCGGACAGGATCCGGCTGGCGGTATCACCATCATTTACGGGCCGGGTGCTTCGCTGTCGGATAGGGAAGGCCTGCTGCTTTACATCGATCTGCCTAAAAATGAACTTCAGTTCAGGGCCAGGGCAAAAAGCATCCGTAACCTCGGTGCCCGCGATACGGCCGACATGAAGGCCATGTACAAACGGTTTTATTTTGTCGACTGGGTGGTGCTGAACCGGCATAAGAAGGCGATCCTTGACCGGATTGATGTAGTGGTGGACGGACAGCAGGAAGAGCAGATCACCTGGGCCGAGGGCGAAACGCTGCGAAAGGCCCTTGGGCAGATGAGCCGTAATCTTTTCCGCGCGCGTCCCTGGTTCGAGCCCGGCGTCTGGGGAGGCAGCTGGATCAAGAGCCATATCGCCGGCGTAAACCCCGACGTGAAAAACTATGCCTGGTCGTTCGAGCTGATCACCCCCGAAAACGGGATCGTGCTCGAGAGCTCGTCTTTGCTGCTGGAGGTGTCGTTCGACTTCCTGATGTATGCCCAGGGAGAGCAAATTCTCGGGCGTCACCGGAAGCAATACGGAGATGAGTTCCCTCTGCGCTTCGACTTTCTTGATACCTTCGACGGCGGTAACCTGTCGGTACAGTGCCATCCTCAACCGGATTATGCGCGGACACATTTCGGGGAGAACATCACCCAGGAGGAAACTTACTACATTCTTGACCGGAAAAATGATGCCTCCGTTTACCTCGGATTTCAGGAGGATATCGATCCTGAGAAGTTTGAAAAGGCCCTGTGGGAAAGCTTTGAGCGTTCGGAAGAGCTCCCGGTGACCCGTTATGTCCAACAGCATCCCGCCGCCAAACACGATCTGTTTCTGATCCCTCCCGGAACGATCCACGGCTCGGGAATTGATAACCTGGTGCTGGAGATCAGTACCACTCCTTACATCTTCACTTTCAAGATGTACGACTGGGTAAGGCCCGATCTGGATGGCAAACCGCGCCCGCTGAATATCGGGCATGGAATGAAAAACCTCCGTTTCGACCTGAAAGGTGAAAAGGCGCGCAGGGAACTGTTGTCGATGCCTTCCCTGCTGCGTGAAGGCCCGGACTGGCAATGCTGGGAGCTTCCCACACACGAAATGCATTCGTACCGGGTCAACCGCTATCATTTCAACTCGGAAGTCACGATCAATACGGATCGGCGATTCAATGTCCTGATGCTTGTCGAAGGGGAAACCATTACGGTAACAACCCCGGGTATGCAGCAGGATTTCAGCTATGCCGAAACATTTGTCATCCCTGCTGCTGCCGGAAGTTATACCGTCCGGAATAACTCTGCGAAGGAAGCCATGATCGTGGTTGCCTTTATGAAATAGTTGTTAACTGCAAGCGAAACCGAACAGAAGGAAATGACCGATAAAAGAATAGCGATGAGCAGGAACTATGCCGTGGGAGTGGATATTGGCGGGAGCCACATCAGCTCCGTTTTGATCGATTTGGAAAATCACAGTTTGGCAGGAGAGAGCCTGGCGGGAGAAAAAGTTGACAACAAAGCGTCGGCGGATGAAATTCTCGGCAGTTGGGCTGCTGCCATTCGGAAAAGTATGGCCTTTGCCGAACCCGGCAAGCTGCAGGGCGTTGGTTTTGCCATGCCCGGCCCCTTCGATTACGAAAAGGGTATCGCCCTTTTGAAGAACGTCGACAAGTATGAAAGTCTTTATGGATTGAATGTGGGCGACGAACTGAAGAAAAGGCTTGGTATGGATCCAGGACTGCCCTTCCGCTATGTGAACGATGCCATGGCCTTCGCGATAGGCGAATGCTGGTTGGGAAAGGCTTCAGCGTACAGCCGGGTAACGGCTATTACCTTGGGAACCGGCTTTGGATCCGCTTTTCTGTTGGATGGGATCCCGCTTACGGGGGGTGATGGTATTCCGGAAATGGGTTATGTTTACAACATTCCTTACGGTGAAAGCATTGCCGATGATTATTTTTCCACACGCTGGTTTGTGAGGGAATATGCCGGACGAACCGGGCTGGCCCTTTCCGGCGTGAAGGAAATAGCTGCGCAAACCGGCCATGAATCTGAAGCTGTTCGGCTTTTTGAGGACTATGGCGATCGCCTTGGTCGTTTCCTGGCTCCTTTGCTGAAGAATTTCAATGCCGGTTGCCTGCTCATCGGGGGAAACATCAGCGGGGCCTGGCCCTTGTTTCGCGGCTCCCTCGAACGGGCGCTGAACGGCCAGGACGTGCATGTGAAGGTGCTGATCTCGGAACTGAAGGAATCGGCTGCCATGGCCGGGAGCGCCCGCCTGCTCGATCCGCAGTTCCGGGAAAAAGCGCAATTCCTGGCTTCAAAAATATAACGGCCGGATCATTATGATCTGGGAAAAGTCATTTACAATTCAAAATCGGATTTTAATCACAGGGCGGTTCCCTGTGGTAAATAAAAGAAGTTATCGTATGAAGAAAACCGCTTTTTCTGCCACTCTCCCGGTCTTGTTTGGATTTTTCGTCATGGGTTTTTGTGACGTCGTCGGGATTACTTCGGCGCATGTGAAGGAAGATTTACTGGGAGCATACAGCCCCGCATTCAGAGACACCCTGTCCAACCTGATCGCTGTTGCCATGTTCTCTATGTTTTTAATTTTTTCAATTCCGACCGGAATTCTGATGAACCGGATCGGGCGGAGGAACACGGTGATGCTCAGTAATGTCCTGACCATTGTGGCCATGTTTATCCCGCTCATTGACTATACTTTTTCAATGTCGCTGGTGGCATTTGCCATGCTTGGGATTGGCAACACAATCCTGCAGGTATCATTAAATCCTTTACTCACTGATGTGGTGAAAGGAGAGCGACTCACCAGCAGCCTGACTGCCGGGCAGTTTATAAAAGCCATTTCTTCATTTAGTGCGCCGTTTATTGCTGCTTTTGCCGCCGCTCAGTTTGGAAACTGGCAGTATATCTTTCCGGTATATGCCGTGATCACTTTATTATCGACCATTTGGCTGATGGCAACCCCGATTGTTGAAGATACGGCCACAGACAGTAAAACAACCAGCTTTGCCGGGGTGACCGGACTTTTGAAAGATAAAACTATCTTACTCCTGTTCCTGGGGATTGTGTTTGTTGTCGGAGTTGATGTGGGCTTAAACACGGCAGCTCCGAAGATATTGATGGAACGTGCCGGACTGAATTCAATTGAAGCAGGGTACGGGCCAAGTATTTACTTCGCTTTACGTACCCTGGGTGCTTTTATGGGAGCCTTTCTGTTGACGAGGTTTTCGGCGTCAGGCTTTTATAAGCTCAATGTTGCAATTGCCGTAACAGCGCTGGCGGCACTGCTCTTTGCCGGTAACAAACTCCTTCTTTTTGGCTTATTTGGAGTTATTGGCTTTACCGTTGCCAATGTGTTTCCGATCATTTTTGGAATTGCGCTCAGGAAGCGGCCTGACAAGGCCAACGAAATTTCGGGATTAATGATCACCGGCGTTTTCGGTGGTGCCGTCATTCCGTTTTTAATGGGTATCATGTCCGACACCCTTGGTTCACAGTCCGGTTCGGTGATGGTCATTTTGGCAAGCGCCGCCTATTTATTCTATATCGGAATGAACAAGGCTGTGGTGAGATAAATGGTGGTTAGTCAAATTCCCGATAGGCGCCGAACCGAGCCAGACGGTCTTCTCCAAGCTGCCCGGGGATCGGATAACGGGATTCTTTTAGCCCATCGCAAATCTGAAACCACAGGTTAGTCCGGGTATAAACCTGATGCACTTTCTGAAAATGAGCCGACAGCAGTAGTTCTTTGGCTTCGGCAAGTTTTTTCTGGTCGATCAGTAACTGAACACGCCGTTCAATGATCCATTCATCCGCAAGCGCATTGACCTGGCTTAGCCATTTTGCCCGTTCATGAAGCGTTTCCGGTCCGAGGTTACGCAGAGCTTTATCGCGTTCCACTACCATCTGCGGGTGGTTTTGCAGCCAGCGTTCTTCGATCGACCGGTATGTTTCAACCGCCTTCCTATGATCTCCGGCAATCCTGTATAGCCGGGCCAGGAGAGCTTTTGCAATGCCGTCGGGGCTTTGGGAAAGAACAGTGATGGCTTTGGCTGTATCGCCGCGGCCGGCAAGCCAGGTTCCGTAATAAAATTTCCACTTATCTGTTTTTTGAATGGCCCACCGGAAAGCGGGTTCCAGATCTTCCATGCCTGAAGGGGCCCAGCAATTGCTTTCGGGTGAAGGCGGATCGGGGACCATACCGTTGTCTTTAAACGCTTGTTCGAGCCTGATCCAGGGTTTGACTTCATGAGGTCTGGCCCATTCGAATAAGGGAACCTCTTTTAAGGGCCTCAGCTTTACCGGCGGAACTTTAAGCCGGAAAATGTCCATGGGCTGGTCGGAAGGGAACCAATACTCAACGTGCCAACGGGTTTCCTTTGGCTTCATTTGAAGCTTAATGGACTGGTCGCCGATAGGGCCGCCCTGCATTTCCACATAGGGTTGACGGGCGGCTGTGCTTAAAGTGGCCCAGGCGCTGTCTTGCCCTGTTCCGTAACTCCACAGTTTCATGCCGGGCGCGATGGCTTCATCTGCGATATGATACAAACCTGCGCCCAGCGACGGGGTGAAAACACCAAAGGCATTGGCATTGCGGGTTTGCCAGAAATAGCCGGTCATCTCCATAATGTCCGCTTCGGTTTTTGGTCCCCCGCTTTTCCAGTCGACCGTATCGATCACCGACGAATGGGATAAAACTTTTCCTTCCGGAAAGCTGAATTCCGTGTCAGGAGCCGAAGGGAGGGCTGCGTTTGACCATGACATCCAGGGGTATGCCTGTGTTCCGGGGTTATGGAACACTACGCGCTGGGTCAGAAAACGGTCTGAAGGACCAAGCGAATACTCCACCGACCAGTTCATGCCAAATCGTAGTTCGCGTTCGCCGCAGGTGACATAGGTGCGGTTATCCGTTTGATCGGTTTTGTAAAGGACCTTGTCGTTTTGCGTAGGCGAATGAGATATCGGAAAGCTCACTTCGATGCCTCCTGCGACAAAATAAAACCTTGGAAGGATGCGGGTGGGTCGGATCGCATCGGGGGTATATAAAACTTCTTTCCCGGAAAGTTTATGGATCATGGAGGTGATTTTTCCTCCCAGATCAGGGCAGATGATCACCCTGATGAATTCATTTTCGAGCGACACAAACCGATAACTCACCGGCGCGGGCCGGTTGGCCGTTTCGGAATAGCTCATGTAAGGGTATACGCCGTTCGGATCAAAGGCTGTAGGGATCGGACCGGCCTGCGTCAGTTGGTGCGTAAGGACGATCTGGTCAAATTCCGTGCAGCTTACTTTCCGGGTCTGCTGACCCGAAACAGTCATCATGAATAGCGCCATCAAAACTGTTACAGATATCTTCATAGTCGGAAAGCTTTTAGTCGTAAGTAATTAGTCGTAAGTCGTAAGAAAGCTTTTAGCCATTAGCTTTTTAGCGTTTTCATCATTCATGACTCTCTTCCGGTCTCCGTTTTCCGGTTTCCGTTCTCCTCCTCTATGCCCCATGCCTATTTCAGTTCTTCGCTTAACTCCCGGATCAATTCATTCCCTTTACGGAGATCTTCCGTCATTGTTTGCGGATCATAGTTTCGCTTCTTATAGTCCCGTTCGGCTGTGAAGGTGGCCAGAAGTGCATCCAGCGATTTCAGCAGGGTTTTTACCTTCGGATTGGCCGACCGGGAAGCTTTTTCTTTCAGAATCCGTATTTTTTCGAAGTCGGCAATCCCTTCTCTCAGCTTTTCAAAGCGGATGCAACTGTTGCCTCCGGGATAAACCAGGAAGCAGTCGCCCGCAGGCCAGAGGGTATGCCGCGCGTCCCGCATGGGGTCGGCGGGCCAGGCGTCATAGGCCCAGCGAAGGAAGCCGTTGTAACCGTATGCCGCGGTGTACCAGCCGATGTACCGGCCTTCGACCGGAGGTGAAAAAACAAAGTTATTGGGTTTAGGCGGTGTACAGCAGACATACCAGGTCGTTGTAAATCCTTTTGCAGCCCTTTCCTTCAGCTCTTTCGGGCTGGGTTCGCTGGTGACGACCGGTGAATAGTCATCGAGCAGGGATGTCAGCTCCGGATGCCAGTCGCCGGCATAGGTGATCCTCCAGTCCTTCGAGTGCGCTTTGATCACTTTTGCGGCTGCCAGAGTAATATCCAGCGGATTTTCATTGATGCCCAGGTAGGTTTTATCCAGCCATCCCTTTTGGGTGAGGTGGGTCTTCAGATCGTCCAGGAAGACGTTCCAGACGTTCCTGAATTCTGCCGATGCGGGCTCCCACGATTCATAGATGTAGTCGCCCGACTGTTCATCTTTATAGCGGAACCGGTAACCCCATGGCACCGGGGTGTAAATGGTGATGGCTTCATCAACGCCACAGTCCATGGCCAGTTCCACGTACTGATCGAAAATGCCGTAATCGAATTTCCACCGGCCATCCGCTGTTTTGATCCAGTCGATCATTCCGCCTTCGATCCTATATGAATTATCGGACCAGGGTGAATGCACGGCATAGGTGGTGATGTATTTTCCGCCTGCATCAGCATATAACTTCAGGTGTTTTTTCAGCATCTCCTTATGTTCGTCCGACCAGGGTTCAAGATGATAGTACCAGGCCACTGCCCAGGGATTTTGCCAAAGGTCGAGGCGGAATGTCCAGTCGTGTGGAACAGGTAACACCTGGTTTTGTACAGTCAGTTTCAGCGCGAGGGTCGCTTCGCCTTTTAACGAGTTCACCTCAATTGTGCCGGAATAGTCGCCTGCTTCGGCATCCCGGGGGATGTCGACCGATATCCATACCGGTCTCACTGTTTTTCCGGGCAGGTCGAACCGTTCGAAGCTTTCGAAGCGGTCGGGCATCAGCCAGGCTGAATCGCTTCCGGTCTCGCATGTAAAGCCGTCGGCCCCGTAAGGGAAGTTCGACAAAACGTATCGAACCAGATGGGTTTTTATATGATCGCGGCTGATTTTTTGCCCGCTTCGGTTTGTCAGGTCGCTGACCAGAACCCGGATCTGTCCGATCGTATCGGGCGACCAGATCAGTACCTGTGTGTTTAGCCGCTCGCCACGCCAGCCGGTTTCCTTCCAAACTGTATTTTCCTTTACTCCGGCAGGGATTTCCCTGCGTAAATACAACTCACCGGTCGATCCGAATGCCGCATGTAATCCGGATTCCTGCTGTGCCCAGCCCTCCGGATCAGACGGTATATCGAAGGTGTATTCCGGCTGGTAGTGCCCTGTCGGAGCAGGGACTTTTGAAATGTCGATCCGGCCTTTGGTCTGCGCGCAAACCGCTCCGGTTAGTAACAGGGATAGGCTTAAAATTGGAAGTATCTTCATTTTATAAATAGTCGTAAGTAAATAGTCGTAAGTCGTAAGACTGAAAAAATTGTCAAATTGTTAAATTGCAACTGGCAACTGGCAACTGGCTGCTAGTCGCCAGCCGCCAGCCGCTAATAGCTAACAGCTCATAGCTTCTTTTTACCATTCCGGGTTTTGGGTCAAAGATCCTTTCGACAACTGAACCTGCTGCAAAGGCAGCGGGTCCAGGTAGTGCTTGTTAGGCAGGAACCGTCGCGCCGCTGCCGCTTCAGTTACAATAAATCCGTTCGCGTCTACCTGGATGTCCGTTCCTATACGAAGATCCGGGTATCTTTGTTCATATTCTGTTCCCACAAACTTGACTCCTTTAATGGCCAACGGCATAAGTGTTTCGGCTGTTTTCCACCGTCTCAGGTCGTCACGCCTGAATCCTTCAAAGGCGAGTTCAACTGTCCTTTCACGCCTGATCTCTGCGCGCATGTCGAGTCCGTTACCCGTTACAAGGGCGTTTGTCAGTGGCGGCATACTGACCCGGGTTCTGATCACATTGATCGTGCGGTCCAGATCGCCATCCGAAACAGAACCGTCCCGTTCCAATAATGCTTCGGCCAGGATCAGCAACACTTCGGCATATCTGAATTCCTTGAAATCGTAGCTGCCCTGGAATTGAGTGGCCTCAAGGGTTTCATCCAGAAATTTCCGGAGCATGTATCCGGTCTGCGTTGCATTTGTCCCGGTAAAGCCGGGATAAGTAACCGCCCAGATCCCGCCATCAGCATAAATGGTCGATCCCGGTACGATGAAGGTCATGGCCATACGTGGGTCCCGGTTCCTGAACTCACTGTCCAACTCATCATATCCTCCAAACAAAGAAGATTTGCTGATGGGGAGTCCGTCAACAGCCAGGTACAGATCGGCGAGGTTCTTGGTCGGTACCATGTAGTTGAACCATAACTCACGGGTCCAGTTATGCGTGATCCGGTCAATGTAATACCTCCTCGCCAGTATCACCTCCTTGCTGTCATCGCCACGCAGGATGAATAAAAACTTATAGCCGCTGTTATTCGGTTGTGTATACAGCTCATATTCACCGGAAGTAATCACTTGTTCTGCGGCGTTAACGGCTTCCGTGTACAATGCGGAAGCATCCCCGTTTTCATGGAATTTGACCCAGCTTGCCTGATAAAGTGCTGCCCTGGCTTTCAATGTAAGAGCGGCGCCGCTGGTCACGCGTCCCAGTTCCGTTTCGGCGAGTTCGCTTTGAAGGGGTAGCGAGTTGGCAGCCGAATCGAGGTTGGCGATGATAAAATCGATGATCTCCCGCTGAGTCGACCGGGGTTTATACAGATCTTCTGAATCGATGGTCAAAACCGAAGTGATCAGCGGAACACCACCAAACGATTTGACCAGCTTCCAGTAAAAGTATGCCCGGAAGAACCAGGCTTCACCCACCCATCTGGAAATATCTTCATCACCGGTATAACCTCTTGATTTTTCAAGTAAATAGTTAACGCCGCGAATCCCTTCCCAGGCATCGTCCCAAATGCCCGAATTGGCCTCTGCCAGGTAAGACCCGTTACTGACGGAATTGGATCCTGAGCCGAACGCAATGTCCGAGTTCAGATCGGTATAGTTGGGCGCTTCCTGTAACTTATAATAAAAGTCATTGGCAGCCAGCTTAAACTGGGCGGACGTCTGCCAAAAAGTTTCATCTGCAATCTGGTCTTTGGGAATAAGATCAAGGTCCTTTTGACATCCTGTGAGGATCATTGCAAAGGCGAAAAGAAAGCGGAATATTTTTTTCATCGTAATGGCAGTTAAAAAGTTAAATCAAGGCCTACAGAATACAAACGCTGGAATGGATAATTGAAGCCGGAATCGCTCGATTCGGGATCCCATCCTCCTTTCACGTGATGGATCTCAAAGAGATCAAAGCCGCTGAAATAAACCCGAGCTCTTTTGATATAAATCTTGCTTAAAAGGGATGCAGGAAGTGTATATCCGACCTGCAGGTTTTTCAGCCTCAGATAAGCAGCGTTGATCGCCTGTAAAGTAGATGCCTGGTAATTCCAGTAACGGATATTGCCATGGCTGAGCCGGGGATATTTTGCATCGGGGCGGTCTTCATTCCAGGTATTTCCAAAGTAGAACAGGGGAGGCTGCCTCCACCAGTCGCTCCAGGGCATGGCATATTCACCCACCCGGAAGAGCGTTCGCTTTCCAACACCCTGCACAAAAATTCCCATGTCAAAATTTTTCCATTTTAAATCCAGATTAAATCCATAGGTATACCGGGGAGTGGTGCTTCCGACATTCTTCACATCTCCGTCGCTGCCGGGAATGCTGCTGTAAATGCTGATATTGCCATCGCCATTGCGGTCTTTGAACCGGGCATCCCCAATGCCGATGTCGCCGGGCACTCCTCCCAGTTGTTTATAAGCATCGAGCTCCTCCTGCGTGCGGATCACTCCGTCAAATTCATAGGCAAAATAGCTGTTAACCGGATAGCCTTCACGGTTTACATTCAACCCCAGTACATAGGTATCCTGACCCCCGTAATCGGTTAGCTCGTTTTTGGCGTCGGCCAGCATAACCCTGACCGACCAGTCGAAGTCACCCATGGTTTTATGGTACTTCAGAGAGGTCTCGAACCCGAGTGTTTTTAGTTCTCCGGCATTTGAGAAAGGAGGAATATCGCCCAGCATACTCGGATAGGTGACCGGGATCAGCATGTCCTTGTTCTTTTTGACAAAATAATCGAAAGAGAAATCGACGCTGGAATTGAACAAGGTGGCATCCAGCCCGATATTGCTGACTGCAACAGTTTCCCAGGTCCTGTCGGGAGCTACGATATTGGCCAGGTAAGCCGACTGGTCGCGTCCGCCCGGTCCGAACGGATAGGGATAATCGCGCCCAATATTGATCAACTGGATGTAATCATATAAATTGATCCCTTCCTGGTTCCCTGTTTCACCATAGGATGCGCGCAACTTTAAGTCATTGATGAAAACCAGATTTTCCAGAAATTCTTCCTGGGATATTCTCCATCCGAGCGACATACCGGGAAAAAGACCCCAGCGGGTATCGCGGTCAAAACGTGAACTGCCGTCATATCGCAGATTCGCTTCAAGCAGATACTTATCTTTGAAACTGTAACTGATCCGGGAAAATACCGATTCGATGGCCCAATGATTGCCTCCACCGTCATTGGTCATATTATCTGTAGATCCCAGGCCAAGTTCCCAACCGTCGTCTGTTATAAAATTGGTTCTTCTGGCGCTGAATTCTTCAAAATCATTTTCCTCATGTGATAACCCTGCCATCACATCGAATTTATGGTTCTTGCTGAAAGTCCTGTTATATTGCACATAGCCGGTAAAATTCCGGTACGTGTTGGTGCTATTGTACTGGTCAACATAAGTCTGGTCGGGATTGGCGATGGAATAGTAAGCAATGGCGCTTTCGTCCCAAACATACAAGGGATGCGAATTGGCAATGTCCTTATTGTTGGCAGTACCCACATTGACGCCTGCCTGCAGGTTAATTTTCAGACCTTTCATGACATCCGCGATCAGCTTGAAATTGGTATTGAAGTTCCGGTTGACGAAAGTGGCGGTTTCACCTTCTTTGGCCTGTGCAACGGCATTTCCCCATCCTCCCTGCGCAAAATATTTTTCACCGCTCTGTGTATAGATCGGGTGATTGGGCATGCCAAAAATGGTTTCGTACATAATCCCGGCCGATCCTACACCGCCGATATCCGTGCGATTTTGATTTTCGAACGCTACTTTCGATTCAAGCCTTAACCATTTTGTAAAGTCGTAATCATAGTTCATGCGCAGGTTGTATCGCTTGTTGTTGTCATCTCCGTATTTGATGACCCCTTTCTGGTCGGAGAAAGTCCCTGACAGATAGTAAGATGAATTGTCACCGCCACCTGATACATTCACGGTGTGTTTCTGTTGAAATCCATTTTCAAATACAGCATTTCTCCAGTCGGTCGAGCTGAAGAACAGCATCCAGCCGGAACTGCCGTATACCGGATGGGGGATTGGATTGGGATCGCCAAGCCTGACTTTTTCAAGCAGATCGGGTGTATACATAGGAGCAGCCCCGTTGTGGATATTGGCCTCATTGTCCATGATCGCCATTTGATAATGATTGGGGGTTTCCATCAGTCCTGCCAGCTGAGTAACGGCAAAGTTGGTACTGTAGCTGATTTTGGGAGCGCCTTTTTGACCGCCCCTGGTCGTTACCAGGATCACCCCATTGGATGCCCTTGCCCCATAAATTGAAGACGAAGCATCCTTAAGAATGCTGATCGATCCGATGTCGTCGGGATTCAGCAGGTTGAGGTCTCCCGCAATACCGTCAATCAGCACTAAAGGCGTATTTCCGCCGTTGGTAGAGGATAAACCGCGGATGTTCAGGTCAAAACCTTCGCTTCCCGGCTGACCGGACGAACGCTGAACGATCAATCCCGGCAACACTCCCTGGATGGCCGTGACCGTATTGGTGATGGGGCGTGATGCCAGTACTTCTGAATTGACTGAAGCTACCGAGCCTGTCATATTGACCCTTCTTTTTTCACCATACCCGATCGCAACGACTTCTTCCAGTCCAACGGATTCTTCCTCCAACGTGACATTGATTTCGGTTTTATCTGCAATGGGAATTTCCTGCATTTTCATCCCCACGAACGAAAATACCAGCGTCTCGCCGGGATTAACGCCCGACAGTGCATAATTTCCCTCTGTGTTTGTGGTGGTTCCCCGCGTAGCACCCTTTACGATAACCGTAACTCCGGGAAGAGGTTCTCCTTCGGCATTGGTCACCCTCCCCGATACCTGCGAAGGTTGCTGTACTACCGCACCTTTTTCCATTGACGAGAGGACGATTTGTCTTCCCACAACTTCGTAGGTGATCGGGGTACCTTCCAGAACGCTGTCAAGGACTTCATAAATGTTCTTGTCGACGAAATTGGCAGAAACCCGCTTTTCAACATCGATCCGTCCGTTATAGAAAAACCGGTAGCCGCTTTGGTTCTCGATTTCCCTGAGAACATTTTCGATCGATGTGTTATTCAATACAACCGTCAGCTTCGTGGCCTGCGAATAGCTTTCTGTCGCCAAACCACTCAATACCGTGATACATAATAGAAAAATCGTTAATCTCATTTTTCTGATCAATTGGTAAAACAATGGCCAACAGCCATCATAACATGGCATTTTTTTCATAAATTTGAACTGGTTTAATGAATTACTTTTTTAAACTAACGCATGAGAGAAGGCGGGAAACGCGACTTTCTGCCTTTTCTTTTTACTTTTTGTAAATCCGTAATGCTCTGATTTTTTGGTTATAATCATATTGAACGGGCATGGTCCTGCTGATCAGATCCATCACCTCGCTTAAAGTTTCCATTTCGATCGTCCCTGTAAACCACAGGTCTTTCATTTCTTCATCATTGACTTCAATGGTCACATTATACCATCGCTCCAACCGCTTTGCCATTTTGGCAAAAGGTTCCCGGTAAAAAATGAGCTTGCCTTCTTTCCAGGAAGTAAAAACTTCCGGATCCACCTTTCTGATATTCAATTCACCCTGCTCATCCAGGTAAGCCTGTTGTCCGGGGATCAGTGCGAGCGAATGATTTCCGGAGCCATTAACCTTCACCGAGCCCTCTACTAAGGTAGACTCGAATTCACCGTCGCTGTATGCCTTTACATTAAAGGAGGTTCCAAGTACCTCAATTTTTCCGTATACAGTGGAAACCGTAAAAGGAGTCCCGTTTTTCACCACGTCAAAGTATGCTTCACCTTTCAGGTTGACGGTGCGATCGCCATTGGAATGTGCAGGGAATGAAAGGGTCGATCCGGAATTCAGCCAGGCTGTGGAGCCGTCGGGAAGCATGAAATTTGTCCGGGCTCCGTAGGGAACAGATACCTCCTGTACCTGTAACCCGTTTTGAGGGAGATTCTTCCCGGTAAAATAGATCAAAGATGAGATAACCAACCCCAGGATGAAGGCTGCGGCAACTGACATGACCCATCTGACAGGAACGGGTCGTTGATGGCCGGACTGCAACTTAAGAAAAGGATAATCTTCCAGTTTAAAGGAGAGCTTTTCCCATTGGCGGTCAGTCTGTCGGTTTTTTTGTTGCACAATCTGTTCCCGGAAAAGGCTTTGTTGTTGCCGGAATAGTTTCTTCCGGACCTCGCCTCCTGCCTTGATCCATGCTAAAAGTTCCGTTTCTTCTTCTTCAGATAAGTTCCCCTGAAGAAACCGGAAAATTTTTTCCTTGTATGCCGTTTCGTCTGTCATCGGGTCTTGTTTCTGATGTTAGTACGAAATAGACCTTTGTTTTACCAACCCTGTCTCCTGTTGTGTGTCTTTCACCGCTTCATTAAAAGGAGCACAAACAGATCGGGGTTGAGGTGATCTTTGGCGAAGCTGAGGCCTTTCGCCAGGTATTTGTCGACCATAGTGGAGGAGATGTTCATTTCCAGGGCGATCTCACGAACCTTCTTGCCGTCGATCCATCTTAAACGAAAGGCAATTCCGCATTTGGGCGGCATTTTTTCGATCAGCTTAAGCAGTTCCCGGTGTAAAAGCTCTTCCATCGAAATAAATTCGCCGGTCTTGTCAAAGCTGATATGGTATAACTCCTCCGATTCCTTCTTTGCCTGATGAAGAAGGTATTTTTCTTCTACGATCCGTTTTCTCAGGCGGTCAAAGCATCTGTTCCTGACTAGGGTAAAGGTAAAAGAGGGGAGATTGCGATCCGGATCAAGTAGTGTCTGATCTTTCCAGAGCTGTAAAAAGACCTCCTGCACCAGATCGTCCGCTTCTTCCGGATCTTTAAGAAAATAACGGGCGTATCGTCGTAAACGGGAATGGTAAAACCGGAAAAATTCTTCAAAAGCAAGTGAATACTTCTTTTTCTCCATCGAAATATTCACATTGCTTTTGTTCATAATACCTGTATTTAATCCGGGCATCAAATCTGTGTTCCTGTAAGTGATCGGCAAACACTAAGCATTTTAAAGCAAAACGTAGTCGCTTTATTCATCAAATGCTTTTAGTTTCCGCTTGCTAATATATGAAACGAGCATGAAAGCCGCGGCATCCGGGTTGACGTTTTTTTGCGAGGTACATACGTCGATGTCCTAAAATAGATGATTTTTTATTAGAGATTTTCGCCTTCAGGAAATCGGCTTCGCTGCTCTATGATAACATTTCGAACTCCTCGTCCGACAAGCGTATCTGTTCGGCCTGAAGGTTTTCTTCCAGGTGTTGCAATGACTGCGTGCCTGGGATCAGCAGGATGTTGGGTGAACGTTTCAGCAGCCATGCCAGCGCGATCTGTGCGGTTGTCGCCTGATGTTTCTCCGCGATGGCTTTGACTTTGCCTGCCAGTTTTTCGGGACCTGATGCCAGCGGGAACCAGGGAATGAACGCAATGCCGCGTTCCGCGGTATAATCGACCACTTTTTCCCAATGGCGGTCGCCCAGGTTATATAAATTCTGTACGGACGTTATGGGCACGACTTCCTGTGCCTGTTCAATTTCTTCAATTCCAACCTCCGACAGGCCCACGTATTTTATTTTCCCTGCTTTGACAGCTTCAACAACCGGCTGAAGTGTTTCCCGGAGAGGTACCTTCGGATCGATCCGGTGTAACTGCCAAAGGTCTATTTGTGCTACTTTCAGCCTCGAAAAGCAGCCTTCAATGGCTTTTCGGATGTATTCTGGATCGCCGTTCGGGACCCATTGGTTCGGACCCGGTCGTTCCAGACCTGATTTTGTAGCGATTACCAGGCCATCTTTGTAAGGATACAGTGCTTCTGCAATCAGCCTTTCATTGGTGTGCGGCCCGTATGAATCGGCCGTGTCGATAAAATTAATCCCCGCTTCCACAGCTTTTTGTAAAACGAGGATGCCGGTCTCCCGGTCTTTAGCATCACCCCATACTCCCGGACCTGTCAATTGCATGCCTCCGTACCCCAGGCGGTTTACTTTCAGTTCGCCGATCTGATAAGTGAAACTGACGGTTTTTTGTGATCCTGTAACATCTCCGTTGCTCATATCTTTTAATTTTTAAGTGATTCCGGTTTTCAGGTTCGTACACCTTACTCATAATTCCCGGTGAGGGTTTATTCCACCTGACTTTCAGATTTACGAATGATTTAATAAACCACTAAGAGCTATATTTGTTCCGGAGGACCGCAAAGGGTTTTTGTTTGACTGCCCGTCGCAGATTGCCGGATTTTATTTTACTTTCGCTTCCGGTTTTGTTGCCCGGGAAAGAAGTAAGCGTAAAATGATGGAAAACAACAGGAAAGGTATTTTTTTCGCCATCATCACGGCGGTGATGTGGGGCGTGCTGGCCATTGCATTGAAGGTAGCCGTCGAAAAGGTAGATCCGGCAACCATCGTGTGGCTAAGGTTTCTGGTGGCCTTTTCCTGTTTGCTGGCCTATCAGTTATATCGCAGTCCGCGCGAATTAAAACTGCTTGCAAAGCCGCCGGTCATCCTGATCCTGGCAGTGATCAGTCTTGCCTGGAATTATATGGGTTTTATGCTGGGTGTCAAGTATGCAGGACCAGGCTCCACACAGGTAATCATCCAGCTTGGGCCGGTGGCACTGGTCTTGGCAGGAATCATTTTCTTTAAGGAAAAGATTTCTCCACAGCAGTTAATAGGTTTTACCCTGGCTTCGGTCGGTATGGTCATTTTTTACGAACAGCAACTTGGACAACTCGCCGGTGCAGGAAGCGAGTTCAGCAGGGGCGTACTTTTTACTGTTACGGGCGCTTTGGCCTGGACCGTTTATGCTGTTTTTCAAAAAAAACTGGTAATGCGTTTCCCGGCTACCATTCTGAATCTGTTCATATTTGGACTGGCTGCAATTTTATATTGGCCTTTTATTCACATTGACTCACTCGCGCACCTGCACTGGGGTTTTTGGCTGCTCCTGATCTTCCTGGGGCTGAATACCCTGATCTCGTATGGTGCCTTGAACCTGGCGCTCAGACATACCACGACCAGCACAGTGAGCATCATCCTGATCCTGAATCCCGTCATCACCCTTGGATTTATGGCTGTTTTCAGCTGGATGGACGTTTCCTGGATCGGAGACGAGAAATTCACCTGGCTTTCCATCACCGGCGCATTGATCGTGCTGGCAGGCGCCGTTCTGGTGGTCAGACGGAAATAGCTATTGTATCCTTACTTTAACAACAATCTTCCGGACGCTGTCGTTTTCCTGGATTTTCACCCCCGGGCGATGTGCATCGTCCGGAAAGAAGATGAAAAAATTCTCAGCAGTAGCCGGGCGGAAGGCTGAATCGGTGGCTGCAAAGAAGGCAACGTCTTTCAGACTGTCGTAGGGAACCGTCAGTGTTTTGCTTTTCATGTCAGCAACGCCAATCTGTTCCCTTCCTTTGGCCAGATACTGGATGTCGGCATATTGCCGGTGCGCCTCATACTGAACCTTCTCCATGTTTTTGGTGGCATACTCGCTTACGTTGACGAACAGGTCGGCCCCTTCCAACTCGTAACGCCCCGTTTCCATGGCTGTAAGATCTTGTGTGGCCAGAAACTCAAAGGCTTTGTTCCACCGGCCGGGATTCAGAAAATACTGCCGGGCGAATTCTTTCCGGTTCACTGTTTCGTCAGCGGCCGGCGTCCACCCATGTTTCCAGTCACCCTTTTCAAACCAGGAGGACACATCCTTGTCGTTTAACTGCACGGACAATTTGCTGCTCTTTTGTGTACAGCATGCAACCATTACCGCGATGGCCGCAAGGAAAATGATTTGTTTAGTCATATTGTTTGTTTGTTAATTGCAGCATTTCACAGGAATGACAAATCCTTTAAATACCACCGTGTTTGCCTTGTATGCACCCGGGGATGCATGATCCCTGGCGGCAAGGCCATTGATAAGCCTGCCGTGTTGCCTGCATGAAAACCCGGGGAAGTACCATGTCCTGTTGATATTAAGTTAGCTGCCTAAAGTTAGCACAAATTCGATCAGACACAGCAACTCCTCCTGTTTTTTCAAGTAGCTTTATTATACGTCCTGAAGCTTTTTCAGTACGGGTGAAATCCGGATTCGCCGTGTCTCTGTATGACTGGCTGGCTATAAGTTTGCCACACATATCCCTGCACGCATTCAGCGCATTCTCTCAACTTGAAAATAACATATGATTTAAATTATTTTGACGGCTTGTTGTTTTTCGTTTATTTTGAACCGAGTTGACACAAACCTGATAAAAAGTGAACTTAAAGGCGGATGATATTGATGATGATTTGGTTGCTTTACTTCAAAAGGGAGATGAACAGGCATTTAAGTCACTTTTTGAAAAATATGGTGTCCGGTTGTATCAATTTTCACTAAAATTTTTGAAGAACAAAGAGGATGCTGAAGATCTGCTCGATGAAGTCTTTCTGAAGATATGGGAAAACAGGCAGTCCCTGAAAACAAATTTATCTTTCCAGGCCTATCTGTTTACGATTGCTTATAATAACATTCGCCAAAGGTTTATAAAAAGGAGCAGGGAAGAAAAGTATATTCAGATTTTTGCAAAGGACTATCTGATATATACCTCAAAAGATGAAGATCAGGTGGATTATTATTCTTTTGTGGAAAAGATCAGTAGAATCATTGACTTGCTTCCCCCACGCAGAAAAGAAATCTTTTTGTCAAATTACAAGGATGAGTTAAAGAATGAACAAATTGCTGAAAAGCTTGGGATTAGCGAAAATTTTGTCAGAAAGCAATTGGCCATAGCGAGAAAATTTATTATCGAAAAAATAAAGGAAGACAATTGTATAGCCGGAATCCTGTTGATTTATCTTTTTACGGGGCAAGAGCTGGACTAAATTTTTTTTAAAAAAGTCAGGTTTTAAGGAGTCGGTTTTTCCATAGAGATGATATTACTACAAAACAGAACAGGAAAATGCCGATCATCAAAAAGTATATTGACAACGTTTTTAGCCAAAAATTCAGTCTTCTTGACCACAAGATGCTTGAAGAATACTTTACGGACGAGGAATTAAATAAGGGAACCATGCATGTCGTCAAAGACCGGTGGGAACAGTTTCATCCCGGGGCCGAAACTCCCCCAAATCTTGATCATGTTTATCATAAACTGTACTATAAGATTCATCATAAAAGAGAAAAGATTATTTCCGGAGGTAAAAGTCTGTTTATGAGGCTATCCCGGATTGCTGCGATCTTCATTATTGGAATACTGAGTGCGACAAGCATCTATTTTTATAATGAGGCAACTGTTCACACAGACGACCGTCAAACTGAATTCATCTCTCACAGCGGTTTCCGAAACCAGTTTAAACTTCCTGACGGAACGGCTGGTTGGCTGGGATACGGTTCCAAATTAAAGTATCATATTGATCGTGATAACCGGCGGATCGTAGATCTTGACGGCCTTGCTTTTTTTGATGTGATACACCAAAAGAAGCGGCCTTTCATCGTAAAAACACCCGCCAAAATCGATATTGAGGTGCTTGGAACACGATTGAATGTTTCCGCTTATTCGACAGATAACTTGTGCGAAGTTGTACTTGAACAAGGTAGCGTAAAATTGAACCTGCCTGATCTGACAAGTCAAAACATGGTGCCGAATGAACGTGTCATCTACCACTCAGATGATCAATTAATTGAAAAGATGAAAGTTGA
>JBDKTZ010000511.1:0-4923 GCA_039679975.1 Prolixibacteraceae bacterium | reverse complement strand
ATAGGTGTCAAAAGAAATATTCCCGTAAATATTTTCCTCCCGTTTTCCTAATAAATTTAAATTTGGGCCATTGATTAACAATATTTTCATTTTTTTTGTGTATTTGGAAAAAAACTAGTAACTTTCGCTCAATTCCTACGTATTGATAATTATGTAACCTTGGGGAAGAAACTACTTTTCAATACGTCGTGAATGAATTGATTTTTTATATGACCAAAAGTATTTAAATTGTTTTTAGAAAAAAACTAATTGCTTTAATTATGAAATGGGAAGATAGTAAAAAAGGTTTTGAAACGTTTTTGAGGCTTGAAAAGTCATTGTCTCAAAATTCGATTGCGGCTTACATTAATGACATCAATAAACTGATGGCATTTCTGGACGAAAACTTCAAAAAGCTTACACCTGAAAAAGTAAGAATTGTTCATCTGCGCGGTTTTATCGAATACATTAATGCAAGGGGAGTTTCCCCAAGGACGCAGGCCCGGACAATTTCAGGCATTAAATCCTTTTTCAAGTACCTGCTCATGGAAGGGAAAATTAACAGCGATCCGACGTCATTGCTCGAATCACCAAAGATCGGACGGAAACTTCCTGACGTACTGACAATGGAAGAAATTGACCTGATCATCGATGGTGTAGATCTGACCAAGCCGGAAGGTCAGCGAAACAAAGCCATGCTTGAAACACTCTACAGTTGCGGATTGCGTGTTTCCGAACTTGTCAATTTGAAAGTGACAAACCTGTTTTTCGATCAGGGCTTTATCAAAGTAGAAGGTAAATCGGAAAAAGAAAGACTGGTTCCGGTGAGTTCTAAGGCAATTGAAGAAATCACCCGTTATTTGCAAGGCTACCGCAGGGGGCTGAAAATCGGGCCTGACAGCGAAAATGTCCTTTTCCTGAACAGAAGGGGAAAGAAGCTGAGTCGCGTAATGATCTTTACGATTATCAAGAATTTGGCTGAGAAAGTAGGTTTAGGCAAAAAGATCAGCCCGCATACCTTCAGGCACTCATTTGCCACACACCTCATCTCGGGTGGAGCTGATTTGAGAGCCGTACAGGAAATGCTGGGTCATGAATCTATTTTAACAACCGAGATTTATACCCATTTAGACCGTGATTATCTGAAGAATACAATTACTCATTTCCATCCGCGAGCGTAATACGGAGGATGGTTTTGATTAATAATTTCTTAACATCGAATAAAACGGAATAATTTCGTTTATTACTTCACAGACAGGGTGTTAACTATCACCCTGTCTGTATTTTAAGTGCCTGGGTGAGAAAAAACGTGAATTTAAAATTGACTGCCGGACCCGAACGGGAAAATAAGCTATTTTTGTCTTCCGAGTAAATGGTTTTGTGGAAATTTTAATTCTTAATTAGTGACTATGAAAAATTTAGATTTGTCAAAGTACGGCATCACCGATGTCAAAGAACTTGTTTATAACCCATCTTACGATTACTTATACGAAGAAGAGACCAAACCGGGTTTGGAGGGTTATGAAAAAGGGCAGGTGACTGAACTCGGAGCAGTAAACGTAATGACAGGAGTATTTACAGGTCGTTCTCCAAAGGATAAATTCATTGTAAAAGATGATACGACCAAAGATACCATATGGTGGACCTCACCGGGGTCACCGAACGACAATAAGCCGACCACTCCGGAAGTTTGGAATGATCTGAAAGCTATCGTGGGAAAAGAGCTTTCAGGCAAAAAATTATATGTGGTCGATACCTTCTGCGGTGCGAATGCCGATACCCGTTTAAAAGTACGTTTCATTATGGAAGTAGCCTGGCAGGCACACTTTGTTAAGAACATGTTTATTCGTCCTACTGAAGAGGAATTGAAAACTTACGGTGAACCCGATTTTGTTGTGATGAACGGTTCAAAGACATCAAATCCAAAATGGAAAGAGCACGGGTTGAATTCTGAAGTGTTCACCGTATTCAATCTGACCGAGAAGATGCAGGTAATTGGCGGTTCATGGTACGGCGGCGAAATGAAGAAAGGGATTTTCGCGATGATGAACTATTACCTCCCGTTGCGTGGAATCGCTTCAATGCACTGCTCTGCAAATGTTGGAAAAGATGGCGATACCGCGATCTTCTTCGGACTTTCCGGTACAGGTAAGACGACGCTTTCAACAGATCCTAAGCGTCAGTTGATTGGAGATGACGAACACGGATGGGATGATGACGGCGTATTTAATTTTGAAGGCGGATGTTATGCCAAAACCATCAACCTGGATAAAGAAGCCGAACCGGATATTTACAGAGCGATCAAACGGGATGCCCTTTTGGAAAATGTAACAGTTGATGCAAACGGGAAAATTGATTTCACGGACAAATCGGTCACCGAAAATACCCGCGTTTCATATCCTATTTACCATATCGACAATATCGTGAAACCAGTTTCCAAGGCAGGTCCTGCGACAAAGGTTATTTTCCTGAGCGCTGATGCATTTGGTGTATTGCCCCCGGTGTCAAAACTGACTAAGAAACAGACCGAATATCATTTTCTTTCCGGATTTACTGCAAAATTAGCAGGCACTGAACGTGGAGTAACCGCCCCTCAGCCTACTTTTTCTGCATGCTTCGGTAAAGCTTTCCTTTCTTTGCACCCCACAAAATACGGAGAGGAACTGGTAAAGAAAATGGAAGCCAACGGCGCTGAGGCTTACCTGGTCAATACCGGCTGGAATGGTACCGGAAAACGGATCTCAATCAAAGATACCCGTGGTATAATTGATGCGATTCTGAATGGTGACATTGAAAATGCAGAAACGAAGGTTGTCCCGATTTTCAACCTTGAAGTTCCGACTTCACTGCCAGGAGTGGACCCGAATATCCTCGATCCCCGTGATACTTATGCAGAAACAGCCCAATGGGAAGAAAAAGCGAAAGATCTGGCATCGCGTTTTATCAAGAACTTTGCGCAGTATACCGATAATGAAGAAGGTAAAGCCCTTGTGGCCGCCGGTCCTCAATTATAAATCACATTTAAACGATAGAGAAGGTCCTGCTGTTTGGCAGGGCCTTTTTTAGTGAAAAAAATGCCTTACCATCAATGCTGTCCCGCATTTGTTATTTCTTCCAGTGCTGCAGAAAGAGTAGGATAACGAAAGTGAAATCCCATTTCTTTTAATCGTCCGGGAATAACGGCGGGATTTTCCAGAAGCATAGCCGATGCATTCCCGTACAATATTTTCAGAAGCAAGGGAGGAATATGAAAAAATGCTGGCTTGCCAAGTTTTTTTGACAGTAACCTGGTGAAAATTTTATTGGTTACCTGTTCGGGAGCGACGACATTGTAGATCCCGGAAAATTTTTCATTGATAATACCTTCATAAAAGATCTCTGTCAAATCATCAATATGAATGAAGGGAAAAGGCTGTTTCCCGTTGCCAATCCTGCCACCCAGGCCCAATTTAAAAAGAGGTAACAGATTCTTTATCAGTTGAGAATCTTTTCCTAAAACGATACCTGACCGGAGTATAATCCGCCGAATATTCTTATCCAGCTCAATCGATGCATTTTCCCAGTCTGTTACCACTCTTCCTACAAACTTGTCGTTCAGTAACAAGCTTTGTTCGTCATGACATTTTCCCGAAGCATATATTCCTGATGCCGACATGGATATAAATACTCTTGGCTTACGTTCAGGCTCAATGAGATTGATGGCCTTAGTCAGGTTCCAGGTAGTCACAATCCGGCTATTATAGATAATTCTTCTGCTCTTTTTCGTCCAGCGTTGCATAATCGGAGCTCCGGCGAGGTGAATCACCGCATCCGATCCTGCAATTGAGGACACAAGCCCTTCAACGCCTCCGCAAATTAAAAGCCTGCTGACTCCTTTTACCTCAAAACCTTTATTGCCCAAAAAATCAATTAGTTGATGTCCAACAAATCCATGGGCTCCCGTAATTGCAATCTTCATATCGACTGTGCTCTTCGGAAATAAGACAATTATTTTATTGAAAAGTTTTATTGGAATGAAAAATCAATTTGGTTTATTTTCTAATTTATTCCTTAGTTTTGAAACGAAAATCAATAATATGTCAGAGAAGAAGATACAGAAAACCGAAAAAAAGCCTACTGCCAATAAACCAAAAAAAAGAAAGTCAAAAAAGGAAGGTTCTGCTTTGCGTAACGTCCTTTTGTTTTTTATAAAGCTCTTTGCACTGGGGGTAATCCTTTTTGCCATATTATTTATTGCCGTATATTTTGGTTTCCTGGGGTATGTCCCCAGTACGGCACAATTGCATGAAATAAAGAATCCCCAGGCTTCTGAAGTTTTCTCTGCAGAAGGGAAGCTTCTGGGGCGATATTATATTGAGAACCGAAGTAATGTCAGTTATGAAGAGATTTCTCCCAATGTGATCCATGCTTTGGTGGCAACCGAAGACGAACGTTTTTATGAACACCGGGGGATTGATGAAGTGGCCCTGTTCCGTGTTTTGATCAAGACCATCCTGCTGCAGGACCGTAGTGCCGGAGGAGGCAGTACGTTGAGCCAGCAAATTGCCAAGAATCTGTTTCCTCGTAACGATCTGTGGGTGTTTGCCTTGCCCGTCAACAAGATCCGTGAAGCAATTATTGCCTATCGCCTTGAAAAGATATATACGAAGGAGGAAATCCTGACCCTCTATTTAAATACAGTCCCTTTTGGTGAAAATATCTTCGGTATTGAAGTAGCTGCCGAGCGCTTTTTCGATAAAAGTCCAAAGGACCTGACGGTCGATGAAGCGGCTGTACTGGTTGGAATGCTGAAAGCCAACAACAGGTATAATCCGCGTTTGAACCCCAAATTGTCTTTGGAGCGCAGGAACGTCGTGATCAATCAGATGGTTAAGCAGGATTATCTGTCAAAGGCCGAAGGAGAAGTGTTTAAATCAAAACCTTTGGGCGTTCGTTACAGAAGGA
>JBDKTZ010000029.1:0-3353 GCA_039679975.1 Prolixibacteraceae bacterium | reverse complement strand
TACTGATCGCCAGCGTGGCAGAGAAAATCGCCTTAAAGAACGTTTGGGCGCTGCTGATGGCTGCGTGCCAGCGCGACATGCCATGATCGAGTTTTTCCATATAGCTGTCGAGGATCACCACCGAATTGTCCACGATCATTCCCAAAACAACGATTAAGGCAGCGAGGGTGACCGTATTTAACTCCATTCCTCCCAGCAACATGATCCCGAGCGATATAAAAATAGTGATGGGGATGGTCGATGCGGCAACGGTAGCTACCCGCAAGGGAAGCAGGATCATCGTCACCAGGATGACCGCGATAATGGCATAGCCCATTTCCATTAAGAAACTACTGATGGAATGATCCACTACTTTCGGCTGATCGGCAATGCGTTCAATGTTCACTCCTTCGGGAAGTTCTGACTGGAACTGATAAAGTACTTCGTCCACTTCCTTCCCGTACTGAACGATGTTGTTGCCCTGAAGCATCTCCATGGAAATGAGCAGACATTTATGTCCGTTGTTGGTAATGTAGCTGTCCGGGTCCGGATATTCACGGACAATGCGCGCCACATCTTTTAACCGGATAATGTTGCCTGTGGGATCAGAGTAGATGATCTGTTCTGCGATATCCTGCTCGTTGTTGAACGATGGAGAAATATGGATCGGGGCCACGTAGCTTTCATTGTCGATGGTTCCGCTCATCGTAGTGAATCCCTGGGTAAACAGGTTTGCCAGAAGAGTAGTGGGCGTGATGCCATAGTTCGTCAGCTTTTCCTTTTCCAGGTATATGTTGATCTGTTCGGGCTGAAGTCCGATGTGGTTTAATTTCGAAACCGACTCGATCCGGCGTAGCCGGTCCTCGAGTTCATTCATATACTCTTCGAGCCGGCGGTAGCTTAAGTTGTCTGCTTCCAGGGCAATGAGCAGGGCCGACGTATCGCCAAAATCGCTGTTCGTAAACAGGGCGAGCACACCAGAGGGCAATTGGATCTTGAAGTTGTTTAACCCGTGATTCAGCTTCGCCCAGAATTCGTCCGAGTTTTTTACGCTGTTGTCCAGTTCCACAAAAACGATCATCATTCCGTCTTTGGAGATGGAGTAGGTATCCTTCTTTTTAATTTCCTTAAAGCTGAATAAGTATTTTTCAACTTTAGAAGCGAGCTGTTCCTCCACTTCTTCGGAACTTGCTCCCGGATAAACTCCGATCACCAGTCCCTGGCGGATGGTGAATGAAGGAAATTCCTGGCGGGGCATAATCAACAATGCATAAATCCCGATGATCCCCATCATAACGATGAGCATGACCATAATCTGCCAGTGCCGCATGGCAGATTCGACGATTCCCATTTTCTTCTTCATTATCTGAGAATTTGAATGGGTGAATTTTCGCTTATCTTTTGATAGCCATCCGTGATGAGCAGATCGCCGGCGGTCAGGCCGCTGGTAATGACAATGCCACTGCTGGTGAGCGGTCCGGCTACGACCGGCTTCTTTTCTGCCTTACCCGTACCTCCGTTGGCCGTATAAACAAATTTTTCGCCGTTGGCGGATTGTTGCACGGCTGACAAGGGTATGACAATCCGGTCTGTGAGGCCCGGATTACTGAGCTGAATTGCACAAACCATCCCCGGTTTCAGCAGATTTCCGGGATTATCCAGATCGGCTTTGACGGTATAGGTGTGGGACAGCAAATTTGAAAGCACGCCAATTTCATTCACCTCGCCTTCAAAAAGCCGGTCACCGATGGCTGATACACGAATACTGGCTTTTTGGCCCCTGGTGATCGACGAAATCTCATTTTCCGGAACCGGGAAGCTAACCTTCAGTTTTTCGATCTTAACGAGTTGAAAAGAAGGATTTCCAGGAATAATGCTCATGCCCGGTTCGATCATTTTTTTCCCGATCATCCCATTCGTGGGCGAATAAAGTTTGCAATCCTTCAGACTTTTTTCGGACATGGCAGCCATTGATTTGGCCTGTTCGAGTGCGGTTTTAATTTCAATGTATTTGACTTCAGGAAGACTTCCTTTTTTATAGACCGGCTCAAGCCGGTTAAAAGCATCCTGCGCCTGACTTTCTTTCGAGGAGGCGATCTGCCAGGCATTCCGGTAATTTTCATCGTTCAGAACCGCCAGCAACTGGCCTTTTCTGACTTGCTGGCCTTCATTAACCAACACTTTTTCGGCGGTTCCCGAGGTCAGGAAGCTTAAAGGTATGGACTGCGATTCGCCAATGGTCCCAATGTATGAGGGATTACTGGTTCTGCTGCCAGATCCGATTTCGATGACCTTTACCCGGACAGGCTGGTTAGTTTCTGACGTGTTCCGGTCGTTCGTGCGGGGAGTGCAACCGGAGAGAAGCAGCGCCCCGACGGAAGCAAACGCCATAAATGATTTACTTGTCTTCATATTTTTGGTTTTTTTTGATTTATTTTTTTATACCAGAAAACGAAATACATATTTTAGTCGGTAATGATCCAAAAATTTTATGCCAGCAGTTTCGGCACAAAATAATGGACAGCTTTAACGATTTCTTCTTCATTGTAGAAACCTTCCTTTTCCATGACATACAAGACTGTTCCGTAAAAGGCCGCCAGAAAGGTTTCAGCCACCCAGGGGATATCTTCCTTGTTCACATTGGTATATTCCCGGGCATCATAACCGTCTTCGAGGATCCGGGTAATGTATGATTTTTCGAATTCCATCATCTTCATGAAATTCTTCCGGGCGGTGGCTTCGGCGGCATTTTCCTGGCTGATGATCCGGTAAAGATTGGCCCGGTGAAAGACCTCGCGATAGAATTCGAGGGTGTAGGTTATGATTTTCGCGACCATGCCTTTATGTTCTTCCACCTTGCTTTTGACATGCTTTCGCAGGTTGACAACTTCCATCTGAATTACCACGTCAAATACCTGTTCCTTGTTTTTAAAATAATGATAGAGCGTACTCTTAGCCTTTCCACAGGCCGCCGCGATTTCATCCATGGTCGTTTTTTTCAGACCGAATTGCTGAAACAGTTTTTGCGCCTGGATCAGAATTTCATTCTTTATGATTTCATCTTTTTCCATAATCGTATTTTCGACTAAAAACGTTTTTCAGTAGCAAAAATAGCGCCATTTATTCAGGTGTTCCAAATTTTTTCCGTTAATTTTCTGTAAAATCATAATGGAGACTGAAACGGATCGCGAACCTCTCTTTTCTGCTATTTTGCGCTCAGCCTGCCCATGGAGCGACGAGTCAGTCGATTTCGAAAATCGCGGCCAGGTCATACTTGGAGAAGGCCCGGAACGCGACCATGGTTTCCGTTTTAATAATGCCTTCAATTTGTGTCACTTTTTCAGTAACAAGCTCCGCCAGTGCGTCATTGTCCG
>JBDKTZ010000316.1:0-1831 GCA_039679975.1 Prolixibacteraceae bacterium | reverse complement strand
TCCTGACATTGCTGTCTTCAACGAAAACCGGATATAAAGTATCTTCATCTGCCTGTGTTCTGACGGCAAAGTGCAATTCAACAGGTTGATGATTTACCCATAAGTTGAGATAAGCGAAATTCAGCAGGCAATGTTCCATACTGTGATAGGATGCTTTAAACGGATTTGCTTTAGTGGAATCTTTGATTTCTCCCGATTGAAACACGCTAAAAAAGGTATCTCCGCTTTTCCTGTCCATAAAACAGGAATCCCAAAAGCGCCCTCCTTCCTCAAAGTCAGAGAGAAACACCTCTTTCCCCGATGTCCGGAACGAACAGAGATTATACATATTCCCGTATGCCTGTACCCACCAGTAAGTGAAGTCATCGTGCGCTTCCGGTTCCGCTTTTTCGATGTGTGTAAACCAAAAACCTGTCTTTCCTGAAAATCCATATTGCCGGAGGTTCTGTCCAAGGGCTGCAATCGGGTGTGAATAAGACTGATCATTTGTTAAAAGCCATAGTCTCTTCAATACCCAGGCAATTTCCAGATTGTGCCCTATATTCACCTTGTCCGGCTTTCCCGGTACATCATTCCAATCTTTATCAAATGTTTCAAGCGCCCAGCCACATTCATCACAGACTGAGCGTGACCGTACAACATCCATTATTTTTATGATCTGATCCAGATATTTCTGTTCTCTGGTCGACAGGTAGAGGTACAGGATGTAACCGGACACCGGGGCCAGTTGTGAAGCTAAAGTTTTCCGGTCATCGAGGACTTCCCATTCACGGGTCATTCTGTTGAAATAGCCTCCGTTGACATGATCCCAGGCCTTCTTTTCCAGCAAAATATTCGATTGTTCGACATAGTGTAAAACATCATGATCATGCGTAACGAAGTAATACATAGCCAGACCCGTAATTGCATAAGCCTGGGTAAACAAACTTTTCGTTTTTTCCAAAGGACTTCCCTCCCGGTCCAGCACATCAAACCAACCGCCATAGTCTTTATCCCAGGCATGATCAATCAGAAAATCCTTTGTTTCCCGTGCTATATCCAGGTATTTCTTATCTCCCGAAAGCAGATAAGCCGCAGCATAGGAAAAAACATGACGGGAGATCATACCTGGACATTTTTTCGTGTCATCATCGTCCCACTTCCAGCCAGCGCCGATATTTGTATAAAAAGTGCCATAGCATGTATCTTTTGCATATGACCAGTAAGGGATAATATCTTCCAGTGCCTGCTTTTTCCAGTATTCGCCTGAGCACGTTTTATATTGCAGATCGTGCTGTTCATTTTTGCATCCCAAAAGGATGATCAGCACAATTCCCGTAACCATTCTCATTTTCAGCTACTTTTTATTTAAATACCGTCGCTTTCAGTGTATCCCGAAACGCCTCATTGAAGGAATGGCCGGAGAAAAAGACGACGCCTCCTGTTCCTGCTTCTCTCGCGATGCCGATTTCCTGAACCAGTATATTTTTTGTGATCTTGTTATGGGAAGTCAATATTCCTATACCAGGCCACACGGCACATTTATTTTGTGCGGCAGCTATGGCATCAGATAAATAGTCCCTAAATAAATCCAAATCGTTGACATACAGCATCGGACAAACAAAATCAATCAATCCATTTGCGGCCCATTCTTTCCAGTCCTGGCCAATCTCAACCTTCGATATTTCCAGGCTCGGGAACACATCTGCACCAAGTGTCATTTTTTTCCCGGACTTCACAATCAGGTCTTTGATCCCGCCTACCAACGCAGTTACCTGTTTCCCGTTCCATTTGATCCATTCGCACCAGATCATACTCCCCCCGTCGTGTGCGACTTCGAGAGGCGTATAAC
>JBDKTZ010000275.1:0-26071 GCA_039679975.1 Prolixibacteraceae bacterium | reverse complement strand
ATTGTCGTTTGCGCCCGGGAAATAGACTTCCTCACCCATTTTACCCATATGGTCGTAGTGAGCCACCACCACGATAAATGAATCGGGCCTTTCCTCCCCCTCCAGATATCCGGCGACGTTCTGCGTTTTACATTCAATCAGCCTTGCATCGATCTGCAGCTTCACCTTTTTGATTTCAGACAAATCACAAGCCTTGCTGACAATCAAAGCCGGCCGCGGCGACTGTACAGTCGAGTACCCTATCGTCAATTTGTCCGAAGTAAACAGGATCACACCGGCGTGCTGAAGCCGGGGATCCGATTTAAGCGTTTTGATCACGTCGTTCGCCTTCTGTATGTCATCTTTATTTTCAGTCTTGAAATCCCGCTCGTCGATGATCAGCATCTTCCCTGCCGATGATTGAACAGCCTGACTCAATTTACCGTCATCCAGCAAATCCTGCTTTTTAACGATCACAACCTCGTACTCACCATTCGCGGACGAAGATGCTGCATCAACAATAAAATCCTTCCCGGGGATAAGTTTGTTATCATCCAGAACCAGGGTCATCTTTGAAGGGAACGTATTGATTTTTAAAGAAAAAGGCTGAAAATAGTCCTTTCCAAATGATTTCAGCCCGATTTCACGAAACTGTTCCCGGATGTATTTTGCTGCTTTCAAATGACCGCCTTCAACATACCCTCTTCCCTTTAGCTCAGGCGAAGCGAGCGTTTTGATCACTTCTCTTGCATACTCCATGTCCTGGGCCGACAGTTTAAGAACTATCAAACAGATCAGTATGAACAGAACAGACTTTCTCATCGCGTTTACGTTAATAGTTGGCTCCTGTTTTAAGGATGCGAATGTACCTTTTTCTTCGGTTATTTCACAATAGTTTTCTTCATAGCTAATAACCTGAATGTTCATGCGCATTTTTACAAAAAAAATACCACCAGACCATCACGATGTGAAGATATTCAGTATATTGCCCTAACTGTTTTTTCAAAAGGAACAGAGCGACAGCATTAATCTGACTATTTCCGCGAAAGAAATGTATGAATATGAAGCAGCTTATCAGTTTCCTGGTCGTTCCCCTGATCATTGTTGGAATTCTCCTGTTCGCCGATTTTTTACCCGGCAATCCCAAAGTCACCTATACTTTTTGCGTGGCCCTGCTGATGGCCACCTGGTGGATCACCGAAATTGTTCCGCTGGCTGTAACCTCCTTGCTGCCGGTAGCTTTATTCCCGATGTTTGGCATTATGGATGCGTCGGATGTTTCGGCCACCTATTTCAATGATGTAATCTTCCTGTTTATGGGAGGTTTTTTGGTGGCCCTGGCGATGGAACGCTGGAATCTGCATAAACGGATCGCCCTGAAAATCCTCTGTTTAACGGGAGTTAGTCCTGCCCGCATTCTGCTGGGCTTTATGACATCTTCCTTTTTTCTTTCCATGTGGATCTCCAACACGGCAACCGCCATGATGATGCTGCCTATTGTGATTTCGCTGATCACCCAATTGGACGGACTGATGGGAACAAAAAATACTTCCTCATTCGGTGTCGCTTTACTCCTAAGTGTTGCCTACGGCGCATCAATCGGAGGCATTGCCACCCTGGTGGGTACACCTCCTAACCTGTCGTTCGTAAGGATCTTTGCCATCTATTTTCCGGAAGCTCCTGAAATGTCATTTTCGTTGTGGTTGCTGTTTGCTTTCCCCCTGGCTTTGATCATCGGAATTTTCACCTGGGCTTATCTTTACTGCCGCTTTAAACCGGAAAGAGGGCAATGGACGGCAATAGACAGAAATATCTTTCAGGTTCAGTTAAAGAATATGGGCGCTACCAGCTTTGAAGAGAAAATTGTTTTCGCGGTCTTTGTGATCCTCGCAATCCTGTGGTTATTCCGGGTTGATTTGAATTTTGGGGTAGTCAGCATTCCCGGCTGGTCGCGAATGTTTCCGGAAAGCAAACTGATCAATGACGGTACGGTCGCAATTTTCATGGCGATCATGCTCTTTCTGCTGCCTTCGAAAAATGAAAAAGGAAAAAAAATTCTGGACTGGGCAACCGCTTCAAAACTGCCCTGGAACATCCTGCTATTGTTTGGCGGCGGTTTTGCCCTGGCTACCGGCTTTAAGGTTTCAGAGCTTTCCCTGTGGTTTGGTGAACAACTTGCCGGTGTGGCTTCCTTTCATCCAATCCTGATCATTCTGGTGATCTGCCTGGTGATCACTTTTCTGACTGAGCTGACATCGAATACGGCAACCACTGAGATGGTCCTGCCCATCCTGGCAGGGATGGCTATCACCACCGGAATAAACCCGCTGCTGCTCATGATCCCGGCCACCATCTCCGCATCAATGGCTTTTATGCTTCCGGTTGCAACTCCTCCCAATGCGATTATTTTCGGCACAAACAGGATCACCGTCAGGCAAATGGCTATGACCGGGCTGGTTCTGAACCTGGTTTGCGCGGCCATCATAACCCTGATGATGTATTTCTGGGGAGATGTGATCTTTGATGCCAGCTCAGTCCCCAGCTGGATCACAGCAAAATAAATACAAGCGCTGCTCGAAACAGCAGCATTCTGATTAGTTCAACAACGATTTTACCTTATCGGCAATGTCTTTTCCTTCAGCTTTGCCGGCAAGTTTTTTGGATGCAATCCCCATCACCTTGCCCATATCCTTCATTCCGGCGGCACCCACGGAAGTGATAATTTCCTGTATGGCAGCTGTCAGCTCCTCGTCGCCGAGTTTTTTGGGCAGGTATTGTTCATAAACCTTTACCTGGGCCATCTCAGCCTCATAAAGATCGGGACGGGACTGCTCCTTGTATATATTGGCCGAATCCTGACCTTGCTTGGCCAGTTTCCCGATTGCCTTCATCACTTCCTGATCATCGAGTTCGGAGTTCGCACCTTTGGCCGCCTTTGCTTCGATCAGGACCTTCTTAATATTCCGTAACGCTTCGAGCCTTTCCTTTTCACGGGCTTTCATGGCGCTTTTGAGATCTTCGTTGATTTGGTCAAATAAATTCATATTTCGAAATGGTTAAATGGTAAAACGTTATCAGGAAACAGGAAAACGGAAACGGGAGAACGGAAGAGGAACTTAAATAAAATTTCTCCGGCGTCCGGTTTCCATACTCCGTGTTCCGGCTCAGTCCCTTTGCCTAATCGACATTATCATGCAAATAAGAATTATTATCTCTTAAAATCGTTTTATCGTCATCGTCGGGAGAAAGGGAAAAACGGGACAATTTTTCACCAATTCTCTTACTCATGCCCTCAATGATATTCACTTTTTTTCTCCTGTAAGCAGGGATGTTTTCCAACTCATCGACAACTTCTTCTCCTGAATCCGAAAAATCCATTTTAGCGTTCATTTCCGGATCTTTTCCCCCGGTCTGTGGATTCCTGTATAATTCTTCAAATTCATCATTCAGCGTTGTACTGATTTCAAACTCGATTGTTCGTTGATCAACTTTTTTAGAGTAATTTTCGTTCACCACGTTCACCTTAGACTGCGGAGCAGATTTTCCCATTGGCTTTGCCTGACTTTCATCAACCAGGGTGTGGTATGTTTTTTCAGACTGTTTGGCAGCCATCATCTCCGGAATACTGCTTACGCTGAATCCTGTAGCAATGACGGTAACCGAAATATCTTCACCGAGCTTATCATCCACCCCGTTTCCCCAAATCAGGTCGGCATCATGTCCCGCTTTCGTTTGAATATAATCCGTGATCTGACCGATTTCATCCATAGTCACTTCTTCTCCCCCAGAAGTAATGTTCAGCAGGATATTTTGTGCTCCCCTGATGTCGTTATTATTGAGCAAAGGAGAATTCAACGCTTCTTCCACGGCACGCAATGCACGGCCCTCACCACGGGAACGGGCCGATCCCATAAGGGCGACCCCGCTTTTACGCATCACCGTTTCCACATCCGCAAAGTCGACGTTGATGTAACCCGGCACCGTAATAATCTCTGCGATACCCTTGGCGGCAGTCGTCAATACATTATCGGCTTTGGCAAAGGCCTCGGATATTTTAAAGTCACCGTACATCTCCCGGATTCGTTCGTTGTTGATCACCAATAACGCGTCCACATGCCCTTCCATTTCGGCTATCCCGTCAATAGCCTGCTTGATCCTGCGGCGCCCCTCATTACGGAAAGGCAGGGTAACGATACCCACGGTAAGGATGTTCATCTCTTTACAGGCTTCGGCAATAACAGGAGCGGCGCCGGTACCGGTTCCACCACCCATTCCTGCCGTGATAAAAACCATTTTGGTAATGGGTTCAATCGCCTTTTTTACATCGTCAATATTTTCAATGGCGGCCTCCCGACCCACTTCCGGCTTGTTCCCTGCGCCACGTCCTTCTGTGAGCGATGCTCCCAACTGTACCCGGACAGGAATGGGACTGTTGTATAAAGCTTGAGCATCTGTATTACATACCATAAAACCGACGTCCTTAATACCTGCAGCATACATGTGGTTGACTGCGTTACCGCCACCTCCTCCAACTCCTATCACTTTAATGATCGCACCCGAAGTTTTTTCCAGATCAAAGTTCATTATCTCGCTAGCCATACAGTTTCTTATTATTCGTTATCTATTTTTTCATCCTGATCATCAAAAAAGCGGTTAAACTGACGTAAGAACCAACCGTCAGTATTTCCGCTTACCTCTTCTTTTTCCCGAACGGTTTTTCCTGGTTTTTTTGATCCTTTCGACCTTGATTTTTTTTCTGAAGTAGGTTTCTCTACATCAACTGATTCAAAAATTTGACCGGCAAACGATTCCGAAGGATCTTCGTCAATGTTGATATTCGGTTCGAATGTATGTTCAAGTGCGACCTTTTCAACCGTCGGTTTTGGCTGCAACAGGCTGTTTGGGTTCTTGTTGAACCTGGTAGCAATGATGGTGACACTGATCTTGTTCCCCAGTTTCCGGTCGACCCCATTTCCCCAAATGATATTGGCATCCTGCCCCGCCTTTTCCTGAAGATGTTCAATAATGTCGCCAATTTCACCCATCGTGATCTCATCGTCACCGGAAATGATATTCAAAAGAATGTCCTTGGTTCCGTATATATCGTTACTATCGAGCAATGGTGATTCCAATGCCTGATGAACGGCTGCCATAGCACGGTCTTCTCCTTCAGCGATGCCGGTTCCCATAATAAAGACTTCACTTCCTGCCATCACGGTATCGACATCGGCAAAGTCGATATTAATATTTCCGTGAACCGTGATAATCTCCGCCACTCCCTTTACTGCCGTGCCAATAATGTCGTCTGCCTTTTTAAAAGCCTGTGAGGCAGGAAGGTTACCATAGATAGTTTGAAGTTTTTCATTGCTGATTACCAACATACTGTCGACGTGTTCTTTCAGTTTCGCTACTCCGTCAAATGCCTGCTGAAACCTGCGACGACCTTCTGCAGGTGACGGGATTGTTACCACGGCAATGGTCAGGATATCCAGTTCGCGAGCCAGCCGGGCAATAACCGGGGCCGCTCCTGTTCCTGTTCCTCCACCCATCCCAGCCGTAATAAACAGCATTTTCGTGGTACCTTCCAGTACAGCACGAACATCATCCAGATTCTCAATAGCAGCCTGCTCTCCGTGATCGGGCTGATTCCCTGCCCCCCTGCCTTCCGTCAACGTTACTCCCAACTGGATTTTAAAGGTAACCGGACTGGTTTGCAAGGCCTGTGCATCGGTATTGCAAATGATAAAATCAACTCCCTGGATGCCTTCATTAAACATATGGTTAACGGCATTGCACCCGGCTCCACCAACGCCCAGAACCTTAATTACAGAAGATTCTGAAGGTGAAAATCCAAAATTTATTAATTCCTCAATCATAGTCGGCGAGGATTTTATATTTGTTAATACATTTCCGTATCCTGATCTTCATCAAAAAACAACGTCACCTGACGGGTCACCTGTTGCTTCACCTGGCTAAAGAATCCAGGCTGCGTTCTCCCGGGTTTCTTTACTTTCTTTGGCGTTCTTTTCTCCGTCTCATTTTCACTGTCATTCAGCGCGGTAAGGAAAAGGCCCAGAACAGTAGCGTTCCTTGGATCTTCCAGATCTTTCCATTGGGGGTCAAGTTTCATTCGAGGAATCCCTTTTCTGACATCCATTCCCGTACGATATTTTATCAACTGACCAAGATTGGGCATTAAAGCACTTCCCCCTGTAAGAACAATGCCGGCACCGATCTTATCCAGGTAACCTGATTTCTCGATCTGGAAATAGCAGGAATCAATGATCTCTTCCATTCGTGCCTGCATAATAAATGACAAGTTCTTAAATGAAATTTCCTTCGGTTCCCAACCCGATATGCCCGGAATGGTTACCACTTTATCGGCGGGAGCAAAATCGCCCATGGCCTGTCCGAACTGCACTTTTAACGCCTCAGCCTGTCTTGCGAGAATAGAGCAGCCTTCTTTAATGTCATGCGTAATCACATTTCCGCCGAACGGGATCATGGAAGAATAGCATAGTATGCCGTCTACGTACATGGCAACTTTTGTTGTTCCCCCGCCAATATCGATCAGGATGACTCCTGCTTCCTTTTCATCTTCCGAAAGCAGGATCTCGGACGAAGCCAACGGATCAATGATCATCTTTCGAATATCTATTCCTGCTTTGTGAAAACACATTTTCAAGTTCTTCTCATACAACTCCGGGGCCACCAGCAGCTTAAACTCAACCTCCACCTTCTCGCCGGGAATACCCACCGGATCGGGAATACCAGCTTCCTGATCGATACTGTATAATTGGGGAACCAGGTGATAGATCTTGTAACCTTCGGGCAATTCGGTTTGTTCGGCCTGTTTAAATAAATTCTGCACATCTTCGTCTGAAACGATTCGGCCTTCGCCAATATAACGTTTTGCTTTCAAGGTGAAAGTCTTCAGTTGCTGACCTTCAACGTTCACATAAACTTCATCAATATCGGCATCCATCGCGTCTTCCGCCTGGCTGACCGCTTCATGCACGGCCTCAACAGCTTCCTTGATGTTGAAAACAACACCTCGCTTGATTCCCATCGATTTGGCCCTTCCAATAGCCAGTAACTCAACCTTCCCTTCGTCGTTTTTCCTGCCGGCAACAACTACGATCTTTGTAGTACCGACATCAACCGCTGCTACAATTTTATTGCCCTTGCCCATAATTTTCAATTTTAGAACAAACTACCTGATTTTCAAATTTCAAACTTATCGTATCGTAACGAGCCCATCCGGTCTCGGCAAAACCTTGTTCATATAATGCTTTCAGATTCCTTAACTTGTTCAAATAACCTTCGGGTTCTCCGAATTCAACAAGCTGATCGCCAACCAGCGGAACCATCTGAACTTCACCTTCTTCTTCGACATTGAGCTGCTGGATCTGAATCCTCCAGAAATCATCATGACTAATAAAATTGACCATTGGCAGCAAGCGCCGGCGGGCAAACAGTTCATCCACTTTACCTGTCACGATCAAAACATGGGAAGTAAACTCGCCGTTCCCATCGATACGGACTCCTTCCCGATCCATATAATAATCGTCCCCTCCGCTCAGTATGCGGAATAAAGGTTCCCGTTGTTCAACTTCTATGATCAGTTTTCCTTTAAGCTGATAATTCTCCACTGAAAATTGCCGGAATACCTCTGCGTTTTTGATTGAAGTGATCTTTTCCAGTCCTGTTTCCACTTTTTCCGTGTTAATGGAGTACAATTGCCGGTTCAATAATCCCGCATCCTGTGTACCAATCTGTTTGCCGATTTCCTCTTCATCAACAATTCGCGGAGAATTCTCAGTAATAACAATCTCCACACCGCTGCATTTTACTTTCGCCAGCCGTCTTGTTGAAAATACCATAGATGCTGAGATGACCGCCACAGTCAGCATGAAAATCACTATTTTTATAAATGTACCCATTCAGTATAGTATCAAGACACATGTATCAAGATGAAAATCCAAATTTCTATATTTCAAAGTTTATCCATTTCTTTAAGAATCCCGGCAACCGGTTCTACCAGGTTTTCAATATCGCCTGCTCCCATCATTAAAACCACCCCGGGTCTCAGCTTTTTTGCCGACTCCGTTAATTCTTCTTTCGTAATCATCTGTTTTTTTTCTGTTTCTACCTGATCAAAGATCAATGCCGAAGTAACCCCTGGCACTGGCTTTTCCCGCGCAGGATATATGTCCAGTAAAATAACCTCATCCAAATGACTGAGCTGTTCTGCAAACTCCCTGGCAAAATCGTTGGTGCGGCTAAACAAATGCGGCTGGAAAATACCTGTGATCCAACGTCCCGAAAACACAGATCGTACCGAGCCGATTGTTGCCCGAAGCTCCTCCGGATGATGCGCATAGTCATCGATTAACACGTAATTTTCACTCCGATAACGCACGTCAAAACGCCTTTTTACTCCCTGATAGGTAGACAAGGCTTCCCTGATCGCAGCCGGTTCAACTCCCGCCAAGACTGCAAGGGATGACGCCGCTACCGCATTCTCCACATTGAGAAGTCCGGGGTAATTTAACCGGATATTTTCAATTTTTCCTTTCGGATGGATTAAATCAAACCGATAAGCTTCATTGATCAAAGAAACCTTGTCAGCGTAAAAGTCAGCCTTCTCATTCAACGAATAAGAATAATGGTCAACTTTTGGATTCCTGGTACGATCAATTGGAAGACCTTTTTTAACGACCACTTTTCCTCCCGGCCTAACCTGTGCGGCGAATTCGTTAAAGGCTTCAATCACCGACCGATGGTCGCCATAAATATCCAGATGATCGGCATCCATCGCAGTGATAACTGCCAGATCAGGGAACAGACGCAAAAATGAGCGGTCAAATTCATCGGCTTCGGCCACAACCCATTTGCTTGTTTGAGACAACAACAGATTGTTATTATAATTCTTCGAAATACCTCCTAAAAAAGCAGTGCAATCAAACACGGATGTTTTAAAAATATGAGCCAGCATGGTCGATACCGTTGTTTTTCCGTGCGTACCTGCAACAGCACAGGTTGAAAACCGGCTGCAGATCATTCCAAGAACTTCCGACCGCTTTTTCATGGTAAAGCCCTGCTGTTCAAAGTAAACCCGTTCACCCATGCCGGCAGGGACTGCCGGCGTATACACAACAAGGGTTTCTTCCTTATTAAACCAGCCTGCAAGTCCGTCTCCCATATCATGATAATGAACGGCCATTCCTTCTGCCGCCAGTTCTTTTGTCAATGCTGTTTCCGTTCGGTCATAACCTGATACCTGGAAGCCGGCATGCCTGAACCAGCGTGCCAGTGCGCTCATTCCTATTCCCCCGATACCAAGGAAATAAACTTTGCTGATATGTTTAAAAATATTCACAACAATAGGTTGTTAATTTGTTATTTAATCGTTACAAGGTATGGGGCTTTGTCGACTTGCTGCCGGCAACTTCCGTTTTCCGGTTTCCCTTCTCCGGTTTCCCTGCTGCCTTTTCCCCTAGTTCTCCGAGAATTACATCCACTATTTTCGCCGTAGCACCGGGCATTGCCAGTTTTAGAGCATTACCTGATAACCGGGCGAGACGCTCCTGATCCCGGACCAGGTCAAAAGCTTCAGAAATTAAACGCTTCTTTGCGTCAACATCCTTCACCAGCACTGCTGCTTCCTTTTCCACCAATGCCATCGCATTCTTTGTCTGATGATCTTCGGCCACATTGGGCGACGGAACCAGAACCGATGGTTTTCCCAATAAACAAAGCTCGGAGATGGTCCCGGCTCCTGCACGTGAAATCACCAGGTCGGCCGAAGCATATGCCAGATCCATGTTTGACAAGAACTCCACAGGCTTCAGGGATTCCGGATGATTGTCCTTCAATCGCTCCATCATTTCCCTGTAGTAAATCCTGCCTGTTTGCCAGATCACCTGGATAGTACTTTTCCTGATCAATTCCCGATTAGCAAGCACACTCTCATTCAGCGTTCTGGCGCCCAGGCTGCCTCCCACGATCAACACTACCGGTTTTCCTTCGGTCAACCCGAATTCGGTAAAAGCCAGCTTAGGGTCAACCGGATTCAGCAGGCTTCGCCTTACCGGGTTCCCGGTCAATATAATCTTTTCGGCCGGAAAGTATCTTTCCATACCGGAATAGGCCACGCATATTTTACGCACTTTGGCCGACAATAATTTATTGGTAACGCCTGCATAAGAATTCTGTTCCTGCAAGACCGCAGGAACGCCTTTCCTTACCGCGGCCTTCAAAACCGGACCACTGGCAAAACCACCCACACCTACAGCGACATCCGGCTGAAAGTCGTGAATCACCTTGCGGGCTTTCCTCATGCTCTGATACAGCTTCCACAAAAAACGGAACATCTCCGGAGAAATCTTTCTCGGCATTCCCATTACCGGCAAGCCGATGATTTTGAATCCTTCCGCAGGAACACGTTCCATTTCCATTTTGCCGAGCGCGCCGACAAACAAGATGTCGGCTCCGGGCATCCGGGCCCGAATCTCGCCGGCAATGGAAAGGGCAGGGAAAATGTGCCCGCCTGTTCCTCCTCCGCTAATGATTACTTTTAATTTTTCCATTTCTCAATATCAGTATCAAGACACAAGACAGGAGCTAGTCCTGTACCCTTGTAATCCCGCCATCTTTTTTCCGGTCTCCGGTTTCCCTTCTCCGGTATCCTCATTACTCCATGCTCTATGCTCCATGCTCTATAATTCCTGATCTTCATCGGGTAAATTAATCATGACCGCCTGTTCGGGAACTGGCTTGTTTTTTTGGTTGTGGTAGCTCACCGACAGGATCACTCCAAATGACACAGCCGTAAACAACATCGAAGTTCCTCCTACGCTGATCCAGGGAAGAGGTTGCCCTGTTACCGGCATGACCCCAACCGAAACCGACATGTTGATCATGGCCTGAAAGACCAGCATCAATACCATTCCCGCCGCCAAAAACGCCGGATAAGTCCGGGTTGAGCGCCTGACCACCACAACTCCTCTAAAAAGCAATATGAGGAAAAGAAACGCGACAAAAGCTCCTCCCAACCAGCCGTATTCTTCAACAATAATGGCATAAATAAAGTCATTATAGGCCGCTTCCATATAATTGCTCACTTCACTTCCGCCCGGACCTTTACCGGCCAGGCCTCCCTCATAGATTGCCAGCTTAGCATAATCGGCCTGGGTTGTCCCTAACGCCTGTTGTTCATCTCCGTAAATAAAGTCATCAATACGTTCCTTAAACGTATGAACACGCCCCGCCCATTCGGGCATATAATCGGCTGTAAAATAAACAAGGAGTAACAATAAAACCCCTGCTGCCACCGGCATCACCAAATATTTTAGAGGGATACGCCCGATCAACATCAACATCATAATACTGCCAAAGATCAACGCTGAGGTTGAAATATTCCCGTAAAAGATGATCCCGCACACAACGCCTGTAGCTCCCATGATCCAGTAAAATGCTTTTTTCAGATCCTCGTCCGTTTTTTGCCTTTTCGCCAATATCTTAGCCACAAACATCACCAGCGATATCTTAGCCAGTTCCGCAGGCTGGAAACTAAAAAAACCGAGGTCAAGTGAACGGGGCGTTGGTTTGGAAGCATCAAGCTTGAACTGGATTACCGCTGCCAAAAGGGAAAAAATCGTCAGCAGAAGCATAATCGGAGCAATCCAGGAATAAAATTTAACGGGAATCACGTTGACCAGGAAAGCCATCACGCCAAATCCCAGCAAAATAAAAATCAGTTGCCTGACCAGGTAATAGGTGGTATGCCCGCCCGCTTCCTTATAGGCCAGGCGCCCGGTAGCACTGTAAACAATCAGCATCGAGGCCAGCGACAAAAAGATCAGGACCACCCAAATGATCCGGTCTCCTTTAAATATTTTTTCCAGTAAAAACTTCATACGTTTAATTTCTATCCGGGCATTTTAGCCGTTTCTGTTACAGTTCCCTGACCGCTTTTTTGAACTGACGACCTCGATCTTCATAATTTTCAAACAGGTCAAAACTGGCGCAAGCCGGTGAAAGCAGCACCACATCATTGTCCTTAGCCAGATAGTACGATGAACGCACCGCATCTTTCATGTCCCTCGTTTCAACAATATCAGGAACGACTCCTTTAAACGTCTCAACGATCTTATGATTGTCAACTCCTAAACACACAATAGCCTTCACTTTCGACTTCACCAGCTCCATCAGTTCATTATAATCATTTCCCTTATCAACCCCGCCAACGATCCACACGACCGGTTTATTGATACTTTCCAGCGCGTACCATGTGGAGTTAATGTTGGTAGCTTTTGAATCATTAACAAACTCAATACCATGAACTTTCAGAAAATATTCCAAACGATGTTCAACTCCTTTGAAATCGGACAGGCTTTCCCTGATCTTTTCATTTCTGATGTTTAATACAGTCCCGGCAAGGCCTGCAGCCATTGAATTATACGTATTATGCTTTCCTTGTAATGAAAAATCAAAAATAGACATGGTAAATGTGTTTTGTTTCCAGTTTATGACAATGTTATTTTCACTTATTCCGGCACCATTCGCGGGTGCTTCACCCCAACCAAAAGGTAAGCTCACGGACCGGATATTCCGTTTTTTTAGTTCCGTTCGTATCACCGGATCGTCCGCTCCGTATATGAAGAAGTCGTCAGACGTTTGATTCTGAATGATACGAAACTTCGAATCAATATAATTTTGCATGCGATATTCATATCGGTCCAGATGATCCGGCGTGATGTTGAGCAAGACGGCGATATCGGCCTTAAATTTGTACATGCCGTCAAGCTGAAAACTGCTCAGTTCGATCACGTAATAATCAAAGTCCTTTTCAGCCACTTGCCAGGCAAAGCTTTGCCCCACATTCCCGGCAAGGCCAACGTTCAGACCCGCTTTCTGCAACAGATGGTACGTCAGCATCGTAGTAGTCGTTTTCCCGTTACTCCCTGTGATACAGATCGTCTTCGCCTTGTTGTACCGTCCGGCAAATTCAATTTCCGATATAACAGGTATCGCGGCCTTTCTGATCTGTTTGATCATTACAGCCTTTTCAGGTATTCCCGGACTCTTGACGACTAAATCAGCCCGAAGGATCCGTTCTTCCGAATGGCGTCCTTCTTCAAAAGCAATCTCGTAACGGTTCAAGACTTCCCTGTACTGGGGTTTCACCTGTCCAAAATCAGATACGAATACATCCAAACCCTGCTTTTTTGCAAGAATGGCTGAACCAACTCCGCTTTCACCCGCTCCTAATATGATAATCTTTTCCGGCATTTTTTAACGCATTTTTAAAGTTGCAATTGTAAATACTGCCAGGATAATCCCGACAATCCAAAAGCGCGTGACTATTTTGGGTTCAGGGATTCCCTTTTTTTGATAATGATGATGAATGGGGCTCATCAGGAAGATCCGCTGCCCCTCTCCGTATTTCTTCTTTGTATACTTAAAATAACTGACCTGAAGAACCACTGAAAGATTTTCGATCAGAAAGATCCCGCAAAGCAAAGGGATCATGATCTCCTTTTTAATGATTACCGCAAAAACGGCAAGGATTCCCCCCAGGGCCAAACTGCCGGTATCGCCCATAAAAACCTGGGCCGGGAATGAATTAAACCACAGGAATCCTACCGTTGCACCGATGAAAGCGGAAATAAAAACACTCAATTCCCCGATATTCGGGATATACATGATATTCAGGTAATCCGAGTAAATAATGTTGCCGCTCACGTAAGCCAGTATGCCGAGCGTAGCACCGCTTATCGCCGAAGTTCCGGCTGCCAGCCCGTCAATCCCGTCGGTGAGGTTGGCTGCATTCGATACGGCAACAATGATCAGGATGATGGCCAGAGCATAAACCAGCCAGCGTAAATACTCCTGGCTTTTCCCCATGAATGCCACGATCCACTGGTAATCAAATTCATGATTCTTAATAAAAGGCAGGGTGGTTTTCGTCGATTTTAGTTCCCTCGTTACAAAGCGGACTTCCTGTTTGCCGGTCTGATTATCGACTGCAATTTCTTTCATGAATTCACCGCCGGCATTACGGACTTTCTCTCGAACAACCACATCGTCCGACAAATATAAAGTCACCACCACAATGATCCCCAAACTCACTTGTCCAAGTATTTTGAATTTGCCTGCCAGTCCCTGTTTATCTTTCAGAAAAACCTTGATATAATCGTCAATAAAACCAATCACTCCAAGCCAAAGGGTGGTGACCAGCATCAAGATGATGTAAATATTCCTCAGGTTGGCAAAAAGCAGTGTAGGAATAATAATGGAAGCCAGGATAATGATACCTCCCATGGTCGGAGTGCCTTTTTTTTGCATCTGGCCCTCAAGTCCAAGGTCCCGGATCTCTTCCCCGATCTGTTTCTTTTGCAACAGGCGGATCAGCCGTTTCCCGAATCCCATGGTGATAAACAGCGAAGTAATAATGGCAGCAGCCGACCGGAAAGAAATGTACTGCAGCATCCCCCATCCCGGGATGTCAGCACCTTTAAACCATTCATACAGCAGATTAAACATCAGCTTCGTTTTTAGATTACATTAAATATCTCACGAATCACTTCGCGATCATCAAAATGATACTTGACTCCTTTGATCTCCTGATAGTCTTCATGCCCTTTCCCTGCCACCAAAATGATGTCACCAGGTCCCGCCAGCATACAGGCGGTTTTGATCGCTTCTTTCCGGTTCACGATAGAAAGCACCTTATTCTTCTGATGAGCCTGTATCCCTGCTTCCATATCCTGAATGATTGATTCGGGGACTTCTGATCTTGGATTATCGGAAGTAAGAATGACTTTATCGCTCTGCAAAGCTGCTTCCTGAGCCATTTCCGGTCGTTTGGTTTTATCGCGGTCGCCGCCCGCTCCAACCACCGTGATAATCTGTTCGCTGCCTGAACGGATCTCACTAATCCCTCTCAACACATTTTTCAACGCGTCAGGAGTATGGGCATAATCAACGATAGCATATTTCCCTTCCGGCGAACGGATAATCTCAAAACGTCCTTCTACGGGCCGCAGGTCGCTCAATACCGAAAGAATATCGACGGCCTGCTCACCAAGCAGGATAGCCGCTCCGTAGACTGCAGTGAGGTTGTAAGCATTAAAAACGCCGGCAAAATGAGTCCATACATCAAGTCCGTCAATATTCAACAACATACCGTCCATATGCTTTTCCAATACTTTGCACTTAAAATCGCCCATGGTTTTCAGCGCATATGACTTTTTAACAGCCTTCGTGTTCTGCAGCATGACCTGACCGTTCTTCTCATCGCCGTTGGTCAGCGCAAACGCCGAGGCAGGCAATTCATCAAAAAATTTCTTTTTCGCCTTTAAGTAAGCTGCAAAGGTTTTATGATAATCGAGATGGTCATGAGTCAGATTCGTAAAAATGGCCCCGTCAAATTCGATCCCATTGATCCGGTTCTGATCAATGGCATGTGAACTGGCTTCCATAAAACAATACTCACAGCCATTCTCTGCCATTTTTGACATCAGTTCCTGAAGATGCAAGGCATCGGGAGTTGTATGAGTTGCAGGAAATTCTCTGGTTCCTACATAATATTTTATTGTCGAAATCAGTCCTGCTTTATAACCTAGCCGTGTAAACAACCTGTATAGCAAGGTCGCGATGGTGGTTTTTCCATTCGTCCCTGTTACACCGACAACCTTTAGGTTACGGGAAGGATATCCGTAAAAAGAGGAAGCCAGCAAGCCGAGAGCAGCAGATGTATCGGACATTCTGATCAGGGTAGCCCCACCCGCATCTACGTCTGCCCTTTCTGAGATAATCACTTTTGCCCCGTTTTCAATGGCTTTCGGGATAAACTGATGTCCGTCCACATGCGTCCCGCTCATTGCTATGAACAGATCACCCGGCTTGATGAGGCGCGAATCAAAATGAATTTGAACAACGGGTGTATGCAGATCACCTGCAATTAGTTCGTACTCCAGTCCGGCCAGTATTTCATTTAATTTTTTCATATGCCATTTCCTTTTTTGATCCCTGAATTACCGTTTACTCTTTTGGAATGACCGGATGCCACTTTTACATTTTTCTTTACAGCTTTCTTTACAGTCGTCTTTTCTTGCTGCTTTTTCACCTGTGGTTTCTTCACCTCCTGCACCGGCTTCTGTTTTATCTCTTCGGGAGCAAGAATCACCGTTGTATCGGCCACAGTCACGTCAACCCGTTTCAGACCATTATCCAGTTCCAAAGCGATCATTTTCCCCTTTTCAATTTTCTCTCCCGGCAGAACCGATTGTTTACTCACTTTCCCAACCCCGGTCATCATGACTTTTAAGCCTGCACTTTCCAGCAAATACAATGCATCACTTCCTCCCATTCCGGTAACATCGGGAACTGTCCCTTCTTCCAACACCACTCCGCTTACCTGAGCCTGATCTTCCTGAACGTCGACCCGGATCAGGTCTCCGTTAGCCTGCTGCATATTGATGGGTAAACGGAGGTCAGTGATCATTTTCTGCATTTCATCGCGGAATGCGGTTTTCACATGCGGAGTTTTAATAACTTCTTCGACTGTATCACTTCGATATTCAAGGAAAGAGGCATACGTCCTTCCGACCACTTCCTTGAACACCGGTCCGGCCACTGATCCTCCGTAATAACTTCCTTTTGGTCCCACAATGACGACAATCGCCGAATATTCCGGATCATCGGCAGGGAAATATCCGGCAAATGACGCCTGGTAATTTTTCCTTCCTTCCTTTAAGTAACCTTCATTCTGATAGGCAACCTGAGCAGTTCCGGTTTTACCGGCAATCGGGAAATACGGATTTTTTAATGATTTTCCTGTCCCTTTCAGACAAACGCCTTCCAGTAAGGACTGCGCTTTTAGTAGAGTTTCCTTTGAGCAAATAGAAGGATTGAGTACTTCAGTTTCGAATTTTTTCACAAGCAATCCGTTTTCCCGGACCTCCTTTATAAAGAGGGGTTTTACCATCTTCCCGTCGTTCGCGACAGCATTATAAAATGTCAAGGTTTGTAAAGGCGTTAATTTCAGCTCATAGCCATAAGAAATCCAGGCCAGTGTAGGTCCCCACCAGTTCTTATCACCCGGATATTTTACATAAGGCACTCCTTCTCCTGCAAAACCTAGCCCGAGCGGTTTGTTGAGGCCAAAATTATTGATCCGGTCAATAAATTCTTTTTCACGTCCCTCGTAATATTTGGTGATAATTTTAGCCACGCCTACATTCGATGACAATTCAAAGATTCTTTTCATACTGAGGGGACCAGGTCCGCCGCGTCCATAATCGCTGTCATACACCGTCTGTCCCCTGTACTCCCATTTACCTATGCCTGTGTCGAACACATCGGCAGTATCAACGTAACCGTCTTCCATCGCCGCCATCATGGAGACCAGTTTGAATGTCGATCCGGGTTCACTGCATCCGGCATGTCCGAGGGCAAAATTGTAGGTTTCGGCATAAGTTCCGTCAGAACGGCGCCCCAGGTTGGCGATGGCTTTAATTTCTCCTGTTTTCACCACCATGACGATCGCTGTTCCCCACTCAGCCTGCGACTTTTGCATTTGCTGCATCAGGGCATTCTGAGCAAAATCCTGAAGATTCACGTTGATCGTGGTAATCACATCTTTTCCGTCTTTAGGTTCGATAATGGGAACATTCACCCAATGACCGGAGAAATTTCGTTTCAGTGCCAGCCCGTTTTCTCCTGCCAGATAACCTTCCATGATCCCTTCGATACCGGAATATCCCACATTACCATGTACTCCGCCATAGGCACCTTTATTTAAAGTGCCCAACGTACGGCTGGCCATATCACCATGTGGCATGACCCGTTCGCTTTCACCCTCGATGATCAGTCCGGAGCCAAAATAAGCGCGGCTCATCATTTTCAGACGTTTAAAATCCTGAAGCTGATTATGATTTACCTTATCGGGATGGATCAAAAACCACCGGTTCCCTTTTTCAAATTCCTTAACGAGTTGCTGTTTAAAACGCGACTTTGAGGTACCGAAGAATTCAGCGACCTCTAAACTAAACTCATCAGCATATTTTTCAAAGACACGTTTCACATGGGGAGCGGCCAAATCCAACCGGAGTTCGTAGTAAGGGATGGAAGTAGCAAGAATGCTTCCGTCATCGGCACAAACATTTCCGCGTTTGGCAAGGATTTCAGCTGTATTCGTCCTCAGCTCTTTGGCGATCTTCTCCCATTTTTCCGTATCCATTGTCTGGATCATAACGATCTTAACCACAATGATAATTCCTATCAATGCGGCTGAAAAATAAATGATCCCAATACGGAACGTAATGTCTTTCCTGATCTCCATTATCAATTTCAACTAATAAGTTCCAAATTCTAAGACTGAATACAATGACGCCAAGCCACAATGTTTATTTATTTCTGCTTTCATATTCTTCACTCCCCTGTTTATTTCCGGAACCGGTGATCTCCCTGGTGTCTTCACGTTTCAATTCTTCCTGCTCTGTTTTCTTCACTTTCAGTTTTCTGGCCGGGACCTGTGGTTCCAGCAATTCAAGGCCGCTTTCTTTTACCCTCGCTGCGATCTCAGAAGGTCTGTTCATTTTCATCAGCTCGGTTTCGAACGTAACCGCTTCCGCTTTCAGATCCTTTATAGAATCCTGTACCGCTTCGATCTGACTGATGGTTCGTTGAGACCAATACCGGTTGGTGATGAGCAGGATCCCTAAAAAAACCAGGAAAAAAACAAAGGGGAGATGCTTCAGTACCTTCTCGCTGGCAAGTAAACTTCCTCCCAAAACAGACCTTAAACTGTTCTTGCGCGTCTTATCTTTTTCTTTTGGTGTTGCTTCTGCTGTCATACCTTTTCTGCTATTCTCAGTTTTGCACTTCTTGCTCTGGGATTCCTTTCAGTCTCCTCCTCATCCGGAACAATCACCTTCCGGTTTACAGCTGTCAGCACGGATGTTATATGTCCGTAGAAATTCTTCTCCTGTTGCCCTTCGAAATTTCCGGCGCGTATAAAATTTTTAACCAGCCGGTCTTCAAGCGAATGATATGTGATCACCACCAGACGACCGCCTGGATTGAGTAAGCCGGCACTTTGAGACAGAAAATCTTTCAATACTTCCAGCTCCTCATTTGTTTCAATACGTAAAGCCTGGAAAACTTTAGCCAGATATTTTGTTTCATTTTTTTTGGGTACACAACCGGCAATGACTTCCTTAAACTGATCAATTGTTTTGATGGCCATTCTGCCGCGCGCGTCCAACACCCCTTTAACCAACCGGCGGGCATTGTCTATTTCTCCGTATTCCCGGAATATCCGGATCAGTTCATCTTCTGCATACCCATTGATCACATCAGCTGCTGTTCTTTTTGCATTCCGGTTCATCCGCATATCCAGGGCGCCCGAAAAACGAAAGGAGAACCCTCTCTCGGCACTGTCAAAATCGTGCGATGAAACCCCAAGGTCAGCCAGAATACCATCAACCTGTTCCACGCCGAAGTAACGAAGGAAATTTCTGAGATATTTGAAGTTATGCCGTACAAAATGGAACCTTGGATCATCAGGAATATTGACGACCGCATCTTCATCCTGATCGAACGCAAAAAGACGGCCCGTTGTAAGTTTTCTGAGAATTTCACGCGAATGACCTCCGCCACCAAATGTCACATCCACATAATCACCGTCGGGCCGGATATTCAATCCGTCGATACACGCATTCAGTAAAGCCGGTGTATGATAGGCCTGTTCCATGTTTACTCCTCCAGATTTCCTACATGCTTACTATACAAATCACCATAATCGCCCAAACCTTCGTACACCTTATGGACTTCAACATCCCACAAACGTATACGGTCACCCTGCCCGGTAAAAATGACGTCCTTAGTTATATTCACCTTTTCAAGAAAATCGTTAGGCAGATTCATCCGTCCGTTATCCGGCACTTGAATCACTTTAAAGTTGCTGTACAACATATCGAGCAACCGACTATGTTCCCTGTTGTTGCGGTTGAGTTTTGATTTTACTGCGCCGAAATGTACATTCCAGGCATCAACGGGATAGATATTCAGGCACTTCTCATAAGGATCTATCTGAACAGCAAGCTGATCGCCGGGAATTTTGCCGCCCATTTCATTTTTATAATCGGCTGGCAGCAAAACTCTTCCTTTTTCGTCAACTGTTGCGTATTTTCGCCCTGAGAAGTCCATGATCCTGTGTTGCTAATTAAAATGTAAAATTAGTGATTTCTTTCACACTTTTCCACTTTTAGTCACATTCTGTCACTTTTCCCCACATTGCTTCCATAGGAAAATTTGTTAATTTCTTGTTCATAAATAACAAAATTGTGTTCACAACAGTTAGATAATAATTTAATTAACAGCTGATTAACACTAAAAGATCAATCCTCCAAAAACAGTTAATAATTCTATTTCAAAAGAACCGATTCTTACGGAACCATACCGATTCACAATTATTTTTCTAATTTTCGGATGAAAAAAACAACAGTCATGACCGAAGAGCATTTAACCAATATAAAGCCAATCGACATTAAGGCATTGTTTGCTGAAAAAAACCCGAGGCTGGCACGCTTCATTCCCGGGTTCATATACCGGTACATTAATCACATCATGCACATTCATGAAGTCAATGAGATCATTGAAAAATACGGCAACTTGCACGGGATTGACTTTGTGCGTAACGTGGTAAAATATTTCAATGTCACTCAGGAAGTGGTGGGTATGGAGAATGTTCCCGCACAAGGGCGCTTTATTTTTGCCTCCAATCATCCGCTTGGAGGGTTCGACTCCTTATTGCTCATGAGCAATGTGCATGACAGAGCCGGAGAACTGAGGTTTCTTGTAAATGATGTATTAATGAAAATATCGCCGTTACAGGATGTGTTTGCTCCAATCAACAAGCATGGCATTAACAGTCGGAGCGCAACCCGGTATATTGAAGAACAATATAGATCGGATGTACAGATCCTGATCTTTCCGTCGGGACTTGCTTCACGAAAAATTCACGGAAAAATCACAGACACGGAATGGCACAAGCATTTCATTCAAAAAGCTATTGAATATCAACGCGATGTGATTCCTGTTCACATAAGCGGACAAAACTCCAATTTTTTTTACAATCTGGCGAACATACGGAAGCTTTTGGGAATAAAATGGAATTTGGAAATGTTTTTTTTATCAGACGAGACTTTTAGTCACAAGAACAGGAAGTTCACAATCACCTTTGGCAAACCGATTTCATTCAGGCATTTTGATAAAAGCAAGACTCCGCAGCAATGGGCAGAAGAAGTTCGCAGGATTGTCTATTCCCTTCCTGAAAAATAAGGAAACACCCGGTGCTCTAATTTAAGACAGGCAAAACCTGATTCTTAATTATTTTTTTTAGTTTTGTAGCTCATTATTAATAATGACAGTATGAAGGATATTGCGGCACCAGTAGCTAAGGAAGCGATTATGATGGAGTTGACACCGGATAAGCTACTCAGAAAAACCAATAAAGGAGATAACGAAATTTACGTGATCACATATCATGATTCACCGAATACAATGCATGAAATTGGCCGGCTTCGCGAAATTACTTTTCGTGACGCGGGGGGAGGTACAGGAAAAGATCTTGATATTGATCAGTACGACAAGAATGAGAATCCGTATAAGCAATTGATCGTCTGGGATCCGGACGCCCATGAAATTCTGGGTGGTTACCGATACATCCTGGGAAAGGGTCTTTCTGAAGACGAAAATGGAGATGTTCAGCTCGCAACAGCGCGTTTATTCCATTTTTCTGAAGAATTCAAGAAAAACTACCTCCCTCATACCCTGGAATTGGGAAGATCGTTCGTCCAGCCGGAGTATCAGTCGAGTAAAGCGGGAGCCAAAGCTTTATTTGCACTGGATAATTTATGGGACGGTTTAGGTGCGCTTACGGTCGACCATCCGGAAATCAAATACTTTTTTGGGAAGGTTACCATGTACACCCACTTCGATATCGAAGCGAGAAATCTGATTCTTTACTTTTTTCAAAAGTATTTCAGCGACCAGGAGAATCTTGTTTGCCCGAAGAAACCCATGGAGCTGAATCTGCCCATGGAATCATTGGATAAGATCTTTAATGGTGGTTCATACAAGGAAGATTACCGGATTTTAACTCAACAGGTGCGGGACAGAGGTGAGAACATACCTCCGCTGATCAATGCCTATATGAATCTGAGCCCGTCAATGAAAACTTTTGGCACTGTATTAAACGACCGTTTCGGCGGAGTAGAGGAAACGGGTATAATCGTTACCATCCAGGATATTTATGAAGCCAAGAAAGACCGCCACATCGAGACTTATATTAAAGGGAAAGACATTCACAATACGTTCCCTGAAATAAAATAATCCGTTCGAAACGGCAATCGCGGCTGACAAGTTCTGAATTGTAAGCCGCGATTGGCATTTAATAAGCCCTGTCTTCAATACCTTCCACGTAATTAATAAACGCTGTATTGACTACTTTATTTCCTCCGGGAGTAGGATAATCACCTGTAAAATACCAGTCTCCGGTGTCATTGGGACAAGCTTTATGCAGGTTCTCTATCGATTGATAAACAATATCAACCTGTGCCGAACATCCTTCCGGCTTCAGTAATTCCGCGATTTTTGAAGAGATTTGTTCTGATGTAAACTGATTGTATATTTCCTTTACATAGTTCACAATCTCTTCTTTAGGCAAATTTTGCTGGGCTTTACATTTTTTATAAACAGTTTCAATCACTTTTTCTTTTCCATGATCCTTCAGCAATCCGATGGCTGCATTAAAGGCAATAAACTTACCCAGTACAGCCATATCGATCCCATAACAGTCCGGATAGCGAATCTGGGGTGCTGACGAAACCACGATAATTTTTTTCGGCTTCAGCCGGTCAAGAATTTTCAGGATACTTTTCTTCAATGTAGTTCCCCGAACGATCGAATCGTCAATGATTACAAGCGTGTCTTCATTTTCGTGAATAACGCCATAAGTCACATCATAGACGTGGGCAACCAGATCTTCCCGGCTGGCATCATCTGAAATGAACGTTCGAAGTTTTACATCTTTAATTGCGATTTTCTCCACGCGGGGTTCAAGAGAAATGATTTCTTCCAGTTCCTGTTCCGTAATGTTCCCGTTCCTGGACCTGATCTGCTTTTTCTTCCACTCGAGCAAGTGGCCGCGTATGCCTTGCATGAGTCCGTAAAAGGCTGTTTCAGACGTATTCGGGATATAGGAAAAAACCGTGTTGATCATATCATAATCAATAGACTTGAGGATCGAGGGAGCCAGTAACCTCCCCAGCTGCTGCCGTTCACGATAGATATCTTTGTCGCTGCCCCTTGAAAAATAGATCCGTTCAAAAGAACAAGATCTGCGTTTATGTGGCACCCTGACCATTTGAGTCGAAACATCTCCATCCTTTTTGATGATCAGTACCTCTCCCGGATTAATCTGCTTGACCTGGTCTCCCCGGACATCCATGACGGTCTGGATAACCGGTCGTTCTGAGGCAACAACAACAATTTCATCATCCACGTAATAATGGGCCGGCCGAATGCCCCACGGATCCCGCGTGACGAAAGCATCTCCGTGTCCAACCAGCCCTGCAATAGTATATCCGCCATCCCAGTCTTTGCTGGCATTCTCCAAAATATTCTGGATGTCAAGATTTTTCTCAATAAGCGGCGAAATCTCTCTGTTCGAATACCCTTCGTTCTTATACTGCCTGAAACATAACTGATTTTCTTCATCCAGAAAATGCCCGACTTTTTCCAACACAGTGACGGTGTCCGTGTAATTTTTCGGATGTTGCCCCAATTCGATCAATTTCTGGAACAATTCGTCGGTATTGGTCAGATTAAAATTGCCGGCAAGGACCAATGTTCTTGACTTCCAGTTATTTTGACGCATAACGGGATGAACAAATTCAATGCTGTTGCGGCCAAAGGTCCCGTAACGAAGATGTCCCAGATACAATTCTCCGGCATATGGCAGATTTTCGTATGCCCATGAAACATCGTTCACATTTTCCCCCCTCTTTGATGCCTTCTTCAGGCTTTTGGCAACTTTATCAAAAACATCCTTGATCGGATTCTGCTCGACCGACCGGTCGCGGTTAATATATTCCTGCCCCGGGTTCAGGCTCAGTTTCACACACACAACCCCGGCACCATCCTGCCCTCTGTTGTGTTGTTTTTCCATCAAAAGATAAAGCTTATTGATACCATACTGCCAGGTTCCGTATTTCGCCTGATAGTACTCCAAAGGTTTCCTCAGCCGGATCAGCGCAACTCCACACTCATGTTTGATTAACTCACTCATTACTCTTCTTCTCCGTGTATAATTTAGGGAACTGGATCATGTCTGTAACAATAAACGCATTTGGATAATAATACCGTATCCTTTCTTTCAGCTTTAATGCTTCATTTTTGGTCCGGCAATCACCTACACGAACCTTAAAGTTCGGGCTCTGAAAAGACATATATGCCGTCTCATCAGGAAAACTCTTTAAAAATTCTGTCTTTTTCCTCAGTGCTTCTTCTCTTGATTTACTCCCTGAACTAAAAAAGATCTCAACCCTGAAGCCCTCGGTTGTTTCTTTACGTTTACTCTGTTCAATATAATTCTCCAACAGCAGATCAATACGCGGGTCCTGTATGATGTCCAGGTCACGGAGTATAGCCGCGCGTTTTATTTTCTGATTGTAGGGTTCGTAAGGCAACACCTGAGCAAAAACGCTCATATTAAAAAGGATAAAGACAATTCCTGCGAATGAAAACTTCATATGATGTCCTTTGAGAACGCAAATATAATGTAAATGATTTAATCCACTGAACCGGCTGCTGATTTTATGAACGACAAACGATAAATGATAATCTTAGGTTAAACCAGCATCACCTCTTGCTTCAGATTTTCTATTCTAACGTACGTTATGTTTTGCAGATTTCATCATAATTTATATCTTTGAATTTTATTGGTGCAATGACCCGAACAAAAACAGATGAGGGTTGGAGTATTGGGAGACATAAAAGAACCAGGCAGATAATAAAAAATAAAACAGGACGTTATACTTTAAGCCTGAGATAATCAGGTTGCATTCCAGGGGAATCGGTCATGGCAGAGCCATTTTACACGGAATAAGCTGATGACCAATTCCTGTTTATTACATTAACGGTAAAACAGTTAACCGATTTAAAACATGAAAGCATGATTGCAATAAGCGCGACGGACAGGAAATTGACAGCGAGCATGGATTTGAGGTTTGGGAAGAGCCCTTATTTTCTGATCACAGATGGTAATGCGACGCATTTTATTGCCAATCCTTATCGGGCAGTAGAAAAAAATGACTCGGGCAAAGTTGTTGAACTATTGAAAAAAGAAGGAATAACGAAAATCATTACCGGGGAAGTTGGTCCAACAGCCAAGACCAGTCTTGATAAAAGTCAGATTCAGCTCATCATGTTGACAGATGATAAGGTAAGTCTTCAACATATTTTAAAGAAAATGAGTTCCAACCGGTAATCTGATTTTTGACTGAAAGGAGTTCTTCCGGATCCTTGTTTATCGATTTTTTAAGTTACCTTTGTTAACTTTAAATCTAAGAATCAGAGGATAAATAATGATCGTCAGAAAGGCATTACCCGAAGAGGCTCAACCAATCATCTCATTCCAGATTGCCATGGCTCTGGAAACAGAAAACATACACCTTGATCCGGAAACAGTGACACATGGTGTTAAGGCTGTTTTTAAAGACACGGCTAAAGGAAATTATTTTATCGCGGAAGAAAATGGCCAGGTGATTGCGTCCCTGCTTACCACCTTTGAATGGAGCGACTGGAGGAACGGCACAGTGTTGTGGATTCAGTCTGTTTACGTCGTCCCTGAGTTTCGCCGAAAAGGAACTTATAAAGCATTATACGGGCACGTCAGGACAATGGTTGAAAATGACCTCAGCCTCAAAGGGATCCGTCTGTATGCAGACAAGGGCAACCGGGCGGCACAGCAGGTTTACGAAAAACTCGGAATGACTGCCGATCATTATCAACTATA
>JBDKTZ010000269.1:0-32588 GCA_039679975.1 Prolixibacteraceae bacterium | reverse complement strand
CTTGTGTCCGATCGTGCAGCCTATGGCGAAGGTCAACCTGGAGTTTGTGCTGATTATTGAAGGCAATTGGAGATGTATGAAGCATTTGGGGCTGTTTATTAAGGCAATTTTAATCTTCGCGTATCTTGCCGGTAGCGCATCTGAACCGGTCAATCCTTATCCCGCCGGATCACCGCTGGCGGCAACGATCGTCAAACACAGCTATTACACACTGGCATACTCCGAAGAAAATGAGCAGGCTCTTTGGGTTTATTACCGTCTGACTCCTGATTTTATTACCGGCACGGTGAAGCGGAATGACAATTTTCGTCCCGATCCTGCCGTACGCACCGGGTCTGCTACCCTGGCCGATTATAAGAACAGCGGGTATGATCGCGGTCATTTGTGTCCGGCGGCCGATATGAAGCTGAATACCACGGCCATGTCCGAAACTTTTTATATGTCCAATATGTCGCCCCAGGTTCCCGGGTTCAACCGGGGAATATGGGCCCAGGTGGAGGACCAGGTCAGGAAATGGACGCTGACGTACGATTCATTGTATGTTGTTACAGGCCCCGTCTTCAGGAATAATCTTGGAGTGATCGGACAAAACAAGGTGACGGTTCCCGGCTATTATTACAAGGTAATCTACTCGCCGGGAAAAGAAAGGATGATTGGGCTGGTCCTTCCCAACAAGGCCTCGTCCGAACCGGTCAGCAGGTTTGTTGTTTCGGTCGACAGCATTGAATCGCTCACCGGGATCGATTTTTTTCCCGAACTGGCCGACGCGTCTGAAGACGAGCTTGAAAGAGCAGTGGACATCTCAGGCTGGATGAACACCGGCTCTGGCGGCCGGATGGCTTCCGCATCAACTACAACACACGAAAATCCGCCGGCAACCCGCCTGCAGTGCAAAGGAATCGCGAAATCGACCGGAAAGCGGTGCCGGACCCTGACCACAAATGCCAACGGATACTGTAACGCGCATCAGGCCCAGGCTGCGCCCGTTAAAAAGGAAGGACATTTATCGCGCAGATTTAGAAATATTCTCTGAAATATGCTATTGGAGGCAGGTGAATCCGTATCAAGCATCGACGCGGATTGAGATTGTGACTAAAAATTCCCTCAAGTTTTCCTGAGCAGAAGACTTAAATTTTGTTTTTCTTGTTAAAGTCAGGAAAAGTTTCAAAATTTGATCCACCTGACTAAAATGCTGCACGCTTGAAGGAAAATGGACTAAATATTGAAAAAGAGCTGATTGAACAGTTTGTTTCGGGAGACGACAGAGCCTTTGAACTGATCTTTGACCGAAGCAAAGGCCGGTTGAAAGGATTTCTTCGGAAAGTTCTTCCGGGAGGAGAAGATGAAGAGAGCGTTCTTCAGGAAATTTATTTAAAGCTCTGGACAACCCGAAGATTTATTCAACCGGATAAAAATTTTGAGGCCTATTTTTTTTCCATAGCCAGGAATCTGGTCATTGATGTGATGCGCAAAAGGCTTCATCGACAGAAATATCTTGAAGATTTATACCGCCAGTTGAAAGAAAATCAGAAGAACGGCTTGGATACCTGTGCCGCGGTCGAATATTCGGAATTGGAAAGAAAGATTTTTTCGCTCATGCAGCAATTGCCCGAAAAGCGAAGGGAAATTTTCCGGTTGAACCGAATCGAGGGTCTCACCTACAGGGAAATTGCATTAAAGCTGAATATCTCCGAAAATACGGTGGATTCGCAGATACGAAAAGCACTGGCTTTTTTTCATATCGGGATGAAGCATTTCCTGAGTCTTTTTATCTTCTGAATGCCAGCGGACTATTTTGTTGATTGCTAAAGCCGCTTAAATATTCTCTCGTCATCTGGATCGGATTAAAAAAAACAGAAAAGACAGGCACGGAAAAATTGTGGTCAAACGTAAACAGATTTGTAATTGCAATTTTTGAAAGATGGACAACCTGTCGAACAATCTTCTTGAGAAATTTTTGTCGGAACAACGGCTAACCGACCGTGAATTTAACCAGCTTGAAAATTTGCTGCAGGATAAGGATGGCCAGCAGGAACTCTCCCGTTGGCTCGAGAAGGAATGGCAGCACAGTAACTCTGAAACGGTTGCTCTCCGGTTTGAACAAATCAGGAGCAGGATCAAAAGCCGATCCGCCAGGCCTGATCGAATCAGGCAATTCGTTAAGAGTTTATCAAGAGTGGCAGCCTTCCTGTTTATTCCGGTACTTATCGCTGCTGTTTATTTCTATTCCAATCGGGTAAGTTCGTCTGAACTCCTCACCCTTTCCACGCAGAAAGGCGAACAAACGAGTGTAGTACTTCCCGATGGCTCAAAAGTCTGGCTGAATGTGGATACAAAACTGAGTTACCCTGTCGGTTATGGTGTTCAATCAAGAAGATTGATTCTGGAAGGAGAGGCTTATTTTGAGGTCGCAAAAAATAAAGAGCTTCCTTTCGAAGTTTCATCGGGTGGTATTGTAACCAAAGCAACCGGAACTACTTTCATTGTTTCGTCCTACCCTGCCTCTGCGGAGGTCAGCTCTTCATTAATCGAAGGGGTGGTGAAAGTCTCCTGCAAAGGTGAGATGAAAATCCTGAAGCCGGGTCTGCAGGTAATTTATAAAAAGGAAAGTCAGTCAGTAATTGTCCAATCGTTCGACAAAGCAGACGAACTGGCCTGGAAAAATGAGCAACTCGTATTCCGGTTAATGCCGTTTGATCAGGTTCTTTCCGAACTGGAGAAATGGTATGATATTGAATTTAAATATAATCCTTCGTGGTTTAAAAAGGAGACGTTTACGGCAAAGTTTAAACGGTTAGAAACACTTGAACAAGTGCTCGAAGTGCTGTCTAAGGCAGGAGGGTTTTCATACCGTGTTGAAGGAAAAATCGTTGAGATCAGGAAATGAGTCTACACAGTAGTGACGATCGGTACGCAAATTACAGTTTATAAATCTGAAAAATAGTTCCTATGAGCCATATATAAAAAACGGGCTGAGTCGTTGGTACCGACAAAGCCCGGAAAATTGAATCAATTTTATTCTTAAAGCAAGCCAAATTTATGAAAATTACGGTTAAGAGAGCGCAAAAATCAAACTTGTTTGAGGTTTTGCCGAGCCAGAGTAATTTGCGCGCAGCGAAAATTACGACAGATTTTTTGTCAGGGGGAGAAAACTCCCCGATGTTAAAAACTTTGAGAGTTATGAAGCTAACCACATTGATCTTGTTTATGTCCGTAATGTTGGCCTCCGCGGGTTTGTATTCCCAAAATACCCGCTTGACGTTAAAATTTTCGGATATTACCTATGGAGATCTTTTTCTGAAAATTGAAGAACAAAGCGAGTTTAGTTTTGCGTTTTCAACATCTAAAATCAATCCAAATCAAAAAATCGGAATTGATGTAACCAAGGGTACGTTAACCGAGATTCTGGATGAAGTTTTACCTGCTGATGTGACCTATGAAATTATAGACCGGTATGTGGTAATCCGCGATATCGGTGAGACACGAACGGCCGGTAATCAGCAAAAGGGAGTAACCGGACGGGTAACAGATCAATCAGGAACTGCTCTTCCGGGAGTTACGGTTGTAATTAAGGGGACCACGACTGGAACGATTACCGGGAGCGACGGAACTTACTCGCTGCCTAACATCGCTGGGAATAAGATATTGGTGTTTTCGTTTGTGGGGATGAAAACCGAGGAAATTCAGGTTGAAGGAAAAGCTAATATCGATATGGTGATGAGAGAAGAAGCTATAGGTCTGGAAGAAGTTGTGGCGGTGGGTTACGGCACGGTAAAAAAAGCAAACCTTACCGGTGCAACAGCGTCAGTTAACTTTAGTAAACTTGAATCGCGTCCATCCGCCAATACGGCAACTTTATTACAGGGACAAATGGCGGGAGTTACAGTAAGCAACTTCAATACGCAGCCGGGAAACGACAATCCGGAAATCCGGATAAGGGGAATTGGAACCTTTAATGCCGGGCAGAATCCACTGGTTATTGTCGATGGGGTTGAGAGCTCATTGACCCAGATTCCTTCCGCTGATATTGAAAGCGTGAGTGTATTAAAAGATGCGGCATCGGCGGCTATTTACGGGGTTAGGGCTGCAAATGGAGTAATTCTGGTAACAACAAAAAGAGGAAGCATGAAGAAGACCACCGTGAATTTAAAGCAGAATTATGCAATGCAGCAAGTTTTAGCGGTTCCCGATATGGTTGACAGTTGGGACTATGCAAATATTATTAATATGGACAGGGCTGCTAAAAATCAGGCTCCTCTTTATACCGACGAAATGATCCGAAAGATGAAGGATGGATCTGACCCTGACCACTTCGCAAATACTGACTGGGTAGAGGAAATGTTTCGGATAGCCCCGATGAATACAACCTATTTATCGGTTGACGGAGGTTCCGAAAATGTGAAATACCTATTCTCGGGAGAATATTTTGATCAGACAGGTATCTTGCTGAATACAAATACCAGACGATATAGTTTCCGCTCAAACATTGATGTAAACATCACAAAGAAGATCAGAATGGGGATCGATTTATCAGGTCATTCCCGGAGGATCAATGAAACATTGAACTCAGCCAATGAAACGGATGGTAATGGTTCAATATTTTACAGGATGAGAAGAAGCAGTAATCCAACTGTCCCTGTAAAATTTCAGAATGGCTATTGGGGAACCATCAACGGAGTATTTGACCAAACCAAAGCGACTTCGCAGAACCCCGTATATTTGGCACAAAGGGGAACTAATTTCACCGATAAATATTTTTTCCAGGGGAAAGTTTATGCCGATTTGGAGTTTATAAAAAATCTAAACTACAAAGTCAGCCTTGCCGGAGTTTACAATGCCGGTAATCAAACAAAGTTCACCCCAACTGAAAAATTATATTATCCTGATGGAAAGCTGCTTTCTGAAAACACTCAAAACGCCTTGGAGAATAATAATACCACGGACTATAAATATGTCTTCGAGAATTTATTGACCTATAAGACTAATATAAAAAATCATCAGTTGTCATTCCTGCTCGGGCAGTCGGCCCAGTTTTATCGATACGACTATTTATGGGCTTCGGTAAAAAATCTTCCTAACGACCTTATTCACGAATTAAGTGCAGGTGTGAGTGAAAAAAATGTTGCCGGGAATGCCAATGAGATATCGTTACAATCATTCTTCGCACGGGGTAATTATAATTTTATGGACAAATACTTGTTCGAAGTGAATGTTCGTTACGACGGTTCTTCCCGAATGCCAAAGGAAAGCCGGTATGGAATGTTCCCTTCTTTTTCGGGGGGATGGATTGTGAGTAATGAAAGTTTTCTGAAAGAATTTCCACTGATGTCATTCCTGAAACTCAGGGCCAGCTGGGGGCAACTGGGGAACCAGGAAATAGGAAATTATGCCTACGTACAGAATATTAATCTGGGGCAAAATTATGTTATCGGAGATGCACTTGTTGCAGGGGCAGCTTTGACCAGTCTTGCCAATGATAAAATAAAGTGGGAAACTACCACCATATTGGACCTGGGCCTCGATTTTAACCTTTTCAGAAACAGATTACAGGTTTCTGCCGACTGGTTTGACAAAACATCAGATGATATCCTGGTGACCATTCCTATTGCCCAGATATTGGGGAATTTAAGTTCTCCTTATCAGAATATTGCCAAAGTAAAAAACACGGGCATCGAGCTTGATGTGAAATATAACGGCAAAATTCAGGCAATTAATTATTTCGCTGGTATAAACCTGTCAACAATCAAAAATGAAATTGTTGATATTGCCGGGTTAACTTCATGGAGATCAAACGGAAACAGAAATATTAATCTGGAAGGACATCCCATAGATTCCTATTATGGACTGGTTGACGAAGGCTTTTTCCGGACGGAGGACGAAATAGAAAATTCATCCACGCAGTTTACAACGTTAAAACCTGGTGACGTTAAATATAAGGACATTAGCGGACCTGACGGGGTGCCCGATGGTAAAATTGACGAGACATACGACCGCACCATTATTGGCGATCCGTTCCCAAAATTGACTTACTCTTTTAATATGGGAGGTAGCTACCGGGGCTTTGATCTTTATTGTTTTTTCCAGGGAGTTGCTGGTATTGAAAGATATTTCTGGTACAATAATGAAGCAGCCGGAAACTACACCAAAGCTGTTATGAATTACTGGACTCTGAATAATCAAAATGCCGATTACCCCAGGTTTGGAAATGAAACAAACAACAACAAAAACTCTACTCTGTGGGTAAAGGACGCCTCGTATTTAAGATTAAAGAATCTGGAAATTGGGTATACATTTTCCAATTCCTTGATGAAGAATTTTTCAATACAAAAAGCACGGATCTATTTCTCCGGGACTAATCTTATCACCTTTAGTAAAGTTGTTGATTTTGACCCTGAAAAAATAGTGGCGGACGAGCGAAATAGAGTTTATCCCCAAGCAAAGGTGTATTCAATAGGGTTAAACATTACTTTCTAAATTTTTAAATGAAATGAATATGAAGAAAATAATTTATTGTCTGACAATCATATCGGTTTTGTTTTTTACCGGATGCTCGGATGATTTTTTGAATACAGTGTCTCCAAATTCTGTCTCCAACGAAACATTCTGGAAAACAGAAAAAGAGGTTAATCTTGCGATTGTCGGTTGTTACGGAGTATTACAACGAAAAAATCTGTACAACAGCTCAGCCACCGGGGCATGTGGTTTTGCCGGACTTGATTATGCATGTGACAATGGTTATATGACCTGGGATTATAAACCGGGAGGTGCGCTTGCCAGGGGAGATTATTCGACCAATGATGCAATGGTTTCCGGAGTATGGAACGACAGTTATGCCGGTATTGCCCGTTGCAACCGCCTTCTCGATAATATTGTTTTCATTGATGCAACCGAGCTTTCAGATGAAGACAGAAAACGATACATCGCTGAAGCAAAATTCTTACGGGCACTGCTATACAATAACCTGGCCTTTTTATTCCGAGATGTTCCTTTAATTACAAAAAGCCTTGAACTTTCAGAGGCCAATGTCCCAAAAAATGAAAACAGTGAAATTGTTAGCTTTATTATTTCGGATCTTGAAAGCTGTATCGAAGATCTACCATTGCCTTCTGCACTCACTTCTTCTGAATGGGGAAGGGTTACCCGCGGGGCCGGATATGCATTGCTTGCTAATATATATTTAAATAATAAACAGTACGGTAAGGTTGCCGAGTATACAAAAAAAATTCTGGATATGAGTTATTATTCATTGTTCCCCGACTACACCAAATTATTTACCCCGGCAAATGAACAATGCAAAGAAATCATATTTTCGGTATGTTATAAAAGAGGACTTAGTGGCTACGGTTCCGGTTTTGGCTGGTATGCAAATCCCCGTGTTCCCGATAATCATCATCCGCTAAAAAACCTGGCTGACGAATTTTACCTGAAAGACGGTCTTCCCAGAACCTCGTCGTCCTTATATAATCCTAATCTTGAAACAGAAAGCAGAGATCCGCGCTTTAATACTACTCTGATAAGCAAAAACTCCTTGTGGCAGGGGAAAACTGTCCCTGAAGCCCAATTACTATTGACCGGGTATGCGCTTCGTAAATGGGTAGAAGAAAACACATCAAATATTTCGCTTTCGCAAGAGGATTGCGACCAGGATTTTTACGTTTTTCGCCTTGCGCATGTAATTCTTGACCGAGCGGAGTCCCTGGTCCAGTCAGGTACATATAATGAAACAGAAGTTATCGGATTAATCAATATGATCAGGCAGAGGGTTCAAATGCCAAAAGTGGAAAGTGTGGAAGGGACAGGACTTTCGAAAGAAAAACTGATGCAGATTATCATGCACGAGCGGCGAGTGGAAACAGCTTTTGAAGGTCGCCGCTATTTCGACCTGAAACGATGGGGAAAACTAAAAGAACGCTCCGATTACTTCAACGAGTACGAATGGGCTGTTAACCCGGCCTTACAAAAACGCACATTTATTAAGGAGAAACACAATGTGTGGCCAATTCCTCAATCCGAAATCGACGTAAATGAAGCGTTGGTACAACATGCTGAATGGCGATAAATAAAATATAAGGCTGCCTATATAGGCAGCCTTATATTGGCCGGCGACTTGACTTTATGCCAAATAACGCCAGCCGGAAATGAGAACTTTGAAGTATGGCTACTCGCTTTGCTTATTTGGAGGCTCAATTTCATTTGACCATTAAAAAATAAACTGTATACAAATGAAACTTTCTTTGAAGTATGTTACTTTTATTTTTCTGATTAGCTTTTTCTCTGGCATTGTAAGTGTTTTTGGACAGATTAAGCCTCTGCAATTGTCTGATCCGAAGTCGTTCACATGGATCGTGCTCCCTGATCCGCAAACCTACCAGAAGTTTGCCCGCAACCAGGCTTTGTTTGATTTAATGATCAGCTGGATAGCCGATCAGAAGGAAAATCTCAATATTCAGCTGGTCCTTTGCGAAGGCGATCTGGTGGAACAAAATAATATTTCTAAACCTGACTATATAAATGGTGATCAGACCAGTTATCAGCAATGGCAATCGGTTTCAAGAGCCTTTTCGAAACTCGACGGCGTTTTGCCTTATATTATTTGTACCGGAAACCACGATTACGGGATTAAAAGTGCCGAAAACCGCTATTCGCAGTTTAACAGCTATTTTCCCCTTCAGCGAAATAATCTGACAAGAGAAATCCTGGTCGAAACCGCACTGAATGCACAAGAGATCAATTCCCTGGAAAATGCCTGTTATGAATGGATTTCTCCTCAAGGGCAACCATTTCTTATTTTTTCGTTGGAATTTGCCCCCCGTACTGAGATTCTTTCATGGGCCAAAGAGTTGGCAGCAAGGCCGCAATATCAAAAACATACAGGGCTGTTACTTACACATAGTTATATCAGGTCTTCGGGACAGCTGATAGTCCACGAGAAATATCTTCTCTCGGGAGCAAATTATGGTGAAACAATCTGGAACGAACTGGTAAAACTTTCACCAAATATTCGTTTTGTTTTATGCGGACACGTGGCTGACAATGAAACCCACAGCGGACAGGTCGGTTACCGGATTGACGACAACTTTACCGGAAGAAATGTTCATCAAATGATGTTTAATGCACAACGTGAAGGCGGAGGCTGGCATGGTAACGGCGGCGACGGATGGTTACGTATACTGGAATTTTTACCTGATCAGAAAACCTTAAAAGTGTACACTTTTTCACCATTATTCTATATTTCTCCATCTACCCGGCATCTTTCGTGGAGGCAAGATACCTTTGATCAATTTGACCTGACTTATTGAAATAGGAATTTAAATTTTATGAAACGAACATGTTGCTTCGCAACGCCCAAGGGTATGATAATAATTTTCAGCAACATGGGAGTTCCATACGACCATTGAAAAACAAATTATTTACGTATGAAACGAGCCATGAACGCCGCAGTTTACGTTCAAGCCAATGTTTATTGGCGAGTTCCATACGTTGATGTTCTTGAAGAAAGTAATGAAGTTTAGTACGCAAATTATACACAGCTAATTTGAAATGAAAAACGTATGAAATCAATAGTTATCATATCTATACTTTTTCAGTTTGTCTTCTTTTATAATACGGCTATTTGTCAGAGTGAGAAGAGCAGTTCTCATTATATTGATGCGAAAACTCCGGAAGGATTAAAACAAATCTTTCGTTATACCGGGAAGAGTACTTCTTTTCTGAGCTCACACAGAGGTGGACCTGAAAAAAATCTCCCGGAAAACTGTATTGCTACTTTTGAAAATACATTGAAATATACCTGCTCATTGATGGAAATCGATCCCCGTTATTCAAAAGACAGCGTCATCGTTCTTTTCCATGATCCTGTATTACAACGAACTTCGACAGGCGAAGGGAAAGTAGCTGATTTTACCTATGAGGAGCTGAAACAGTTAAAACTGAAAGATGCAGAAGGCAATACCACCTTATACCAAATACCAACTTTGGAAGAAGCATTGAATTGGACAAAAGGTAAAACAATTTTAGTACTGGATAAGAAAGATGTGCCTATTTCAGAACGAGTCAAAATGATAGAAAAATGTCATGCGGAATCCTGTGCAATTGTGATGGCTTATAATTATGAAGAAGCCCGACAATGTTACCAGATGAATAAAAATATTATGATGCAGGTATTCATTAAGGAACCGTCTCAAATTGCTGAGTTTGAAAAAACGGGTATTCCCTGGGAAAATGTCGTGGTTTTTATTGCCCATCAATTGCCTGATGACTTGTCTGTTTTTGACAAACTGCACCAGAGGGGTGTTCTGTGTATTTTAGGGACATCCCGGAACCTGGACAGGGAATTGACAGAAGGAGAATATTCGTCAAGTGAAATGAAGAAAAAATATGACGCATTGTATCAGAAAGGCGCGGATATTCTTGAAACCGATATCCCTGTTGAAGTGAGTAAACTGATGCATGAGAGACTTGCTTCAAAAATGCTTAATACGAAACATGCCCAGCACTGAATTCTTTATATCTGAATAAACTAAATAGCAATGATTAAAACCAATTTTTTACTTGTTGGAGGTCTCGCAGTTGTATCGCTTACAACAATCAGCAGGATGTCATTTAGTCAATCAACTACTGCTTTACCCAATATCATATACATTTATGCCGATGACATGGGCTATGGCGATTTGGGCTGCTATGGCCAGAAATATATTAAGACGCCCAACATTGACCGCTTGGCAGAAAGAGGAATACGGTTCACTCAACATTATACAGGGGCCCCGGTTTGCGCTCCAGCCAGATGTTGTTTGTTGACTGGTAAAAACACGGGCCGTGCATTTATCCGAAACAATTATGAATTACCGGATAGTTCTCCATCCAAGAGCGGCCAATTACCTCTTCCGCGAAACGAAGAAACGATTGCCGAAACACTGAAGAAAAGCGGTTATACTACCGCGATCATTGGAAAATGGGGATTAGGAAGCATTGAGTCTGAAGGAAATCCTAACAAGCAAGGATTCGATTTTTTCTACGGATATGCTGATCAGGTACATGCTCATAATCATTTTCCTGAATTTCTTTGGAAGAATGATCAGCAGGTTTTTCTGAAAAATAATGTTTCCACTGTCCATCCAACGTACAAAAAAGATGAAACCATTGATAGTTTAGAATATAAAAAATATATAGGGACTCACTATTCACTGGACTTAATGACCAACGAAGCGATCAGTTTTATAAAACAATGCGAAGAAAAGCCCTTTTTTCTGTACCTGGCATTGGTGATACCACACAAAGCACTCCAGGTTCCCGATGAAAACCTAAAAATATACGAGAAATTTGATAAAGAACCGTATGACGGGAAAAGGGGGTATACTCCTCATCCCAGACCCCACGCTGCGTATGCAGCCATGATTTCCGGAATGGATACTAAAGTTGGTGAAATTGTAGACCAATTGGAAAGGCTGGGAATATCCGAAAACACTATTGTCATGTTTTCAAGTGACAACGGCCCGGCTGAAGGAGGTGGACTTGACATTCGCTTTTTCAACAGTACCGGAAGCTTGCGCGGGATGAAAGGGCAGGTTTATGAAGGTGGAATCCGTGAACCTTTTATCGTTTGCTGGCCAGGGAAAATCACTCCGGGAACAACGACAGACCTTGTTTCTGCTCAGTATGATTTGAAAGCAACATTGGCAGAAATAGCGGGACAGAACGTTTTCGATACTGACGGAATTTCCTTCCTTCCAACTCTTTTGGGGTATCCTGGCAGCCAAAAAAAGCATGAATATTTATACTGGGAATTTTCAAGCGGAGGCGGGCAATATGCAATACGAATGGGCAAGTGGAAAGGTGTAAAAAGAGATATTTTCAGGAACAAAGGTGGCAAGTGGGAACTCTATGATTTGGATAAAGATAAAAGGGAGGTATTTAACATTGCCGGTGAACATCCGGATATCGTCGCCCGCTTTGATCAAATCGCGAGCCAACGGATTCCTTCGAAAATCGAAGAATGGAACTTTTAACTTTTAAGAAGAGTAAAAAACGCATGAATAAGCTGATAACTAACATTGGGCTGGCAATTTCGACATTGGGCGCTTCGAATAGTTGCATTCATCCGGAGGCCCGACCCAATATTTTGTGGATTGTAGCTGATGACCTGGGCCCCGACCTGGGCTGTTTTGGAAATAAGAATGTAGCTACGCCATACATTGACAGACTGGCATCAGAAGGAATTATCTTTACTCACACTTATACTGTAACTCCGGTTTGTTCTCCCAGTCGTTCCGCATTAATTACCGGAATGAATCCAGTTTCTGTCAACTGTCATCAACATCGGACCCGGAATAGAAATTTGTTGCCGGACGGAATTCTTCCCATTACGGAATATTTTCGTCAAGCCGGCTATTATGTATGTAATGGCGACGGGACCAGAGATAATAAACCCGGAAAAACAGATTACAACTTTGAGTTTTCAGGATCACTTTACGATGGCGCTGATTGGTCGGACAGAAAAGATGGCCAACCTTTTTTTGCCCAATTGCAGATTCATTTTCCCCATCGGCCGTTCAAGGCTGACCCGGAACACCCGGTAAATCGTTCATCTGTTCGTGTTCCTCCTGTTTATCCGGACCATCCGCTGGTCAGGGAGGATTGGAGCGAATATTTGGAGTCAGTGCAATATGTTGATAAATATGTCGGAAAGATAATCGATAGGCTGAGAAAGGAAAATTTACTAAATAATACTATCATATTCTTTTTTGGTGATCAGGGGCGTCCAATGGTCAGAGCTAAACAATTTTTGTACGATTCAGGAATTCATACCCCTTTAATAATAAGATTTCCTGATGAAAAAAGGGCCGGGACAGCGATTAATGAACTGGTAAGCGTTATTGATATTCCGGCTACGTCGCTTGTGTTGGCGCAAATTCCCCTTCCCGAAAAAATTCAGGGAAAAAACATCTTTTCTGATAATAAAAGGGAGTATGTTTTTAGCAGCCGGGATCGTATGGATGAAACTGTTGACCGGATCAGAGCAGTCAGAAGTGTCAGATTCAAGTATATCCGGAATTACTATCCGACACGACCCTATACGCAATCAAATACCTATAAAAAAACAATGTATCCGGTTCTCACCTTGATGAAGGTTCTGTATAAAAAAGGTGAATTATCCCCGGAGCAGGCGGCTTTTATGGGACCAAACCGGCCGGAAGAAGAATTATATGATTTGGAAGCCGATCCTGATGAAATACATAACCTGGTCGGCAATCCCAATTATTCCAGTATATTGAAAAAACTGAGCCTGGCGCTAAATAAATGGGTTGCAGAAAATGACAGAGGAACCTACCCGGAAGATACTACAGAAACAGGATACTGGGTCAGAGACGCGGATTCAGCCTACCGGCAAAAAATGAATAGTTATCATCTTCCTGAAAATATATCAGATGAAGATTTTCTTAATTGGTGGGAGAAACGATTGAATATCAGAAAAAAATAGACACTTAAGTCATAAACTATCCCAGTGCTGCAGGAAACTTTCATGATCTTTTGCATTGTGGTTTCGGGTCGCTGTGTTCGGTTTAAACACAATACCTTTTAGTGCATACGCGCCAATTTAAATTAGTATTTGTATTTGCATTAATCCCGAAAAGTTCCAATATTTGGCATGCCGGACTATGCTGTCCTGACCCGGATAAACCGGTGATTTCGGAACGATGATGATTCGTTTTCAAGTGGCAGGCGGTTATACGCTTTTAAAGATCGAGAGGCTATGTCAGAAATTATGAAGCAACATATCCGGTTCGCAAATGTCAACTAAATTTAAATTACTGATTATGAAGAAATTTTTATCGTTCCTGCCGATCCTGTTACTTTTTATCGGAATAAAAGCAAACGCACAAGACCAGATTAAACGTGAAAATATTGAATGGCTGGATGTCTGGCTTCCGGAAACAAACAACAGCGGGCTTCCCCGGGTGCTGTTGATCGGTAATTCCATTACCCGGCAGTATTTCAAGGAAGTGGAACAGCAATTAAAGGGAAAAGCTTTTGTTGGCCGGCTGTCGACTTCCAAATCGCTCGGCGACCCTGGATTACTGAAGGAGATTGAGCTGGTGATGGGTTATCATCATTTCGACGTGGTTCATTTTAACAACGGAATGCACGGTTGGGATTATTCAGAAGAAGAATATGCGCGGGCATTCCCCGGTCTGCTTCGTCTGATCCGCAAATGCGCTCCGGACGCGAAACTAATCTGGGCCAGTACGACGCCAATTCGCACAGGACAAGATATGAAAAGTTTTGCGGAACGGAATTCGAGGGTCATCGAGCGAAATCGGCTGGCGGCTGAAATCCTGAAGAATGAAGATGTGCTGATCAATGATCTCTATTCGGTGATTGAACCGGATCCTGTTTTTTACCAGGGAGGAGAAGGTGTTCATCCGGCTCCTGCGGGCGTGAAGGCTTTGGCGACACAGGTCAGCAACAAAATCCGTCAGGCCCTGGGCACTGAATAGTTTTCCGCCCGCGGGCAGCCTGCGATCCGCTCGTTTTGTACTTTATGCTCCTATTTGTCCTTTGTATAAATCAGAAATTGGAAAAATCAAGTCGTAGTCGTTCCAGTTTAGATTTCCATCCGTTATTGAAAACTTAGAAAACATTCGTTCGTCTAAATATTTTTTAATCGACGGATGGAGAGACTTTAATAAAAACGGTTTGAAATCCACAAGCTTCTCGTGTCCATCACTGAACTTTATTCGGATTGCATAATCAGATAAATATTTTGCTGCATCAATTTTAAGTTGGCTTAATCCGGATGCTGAATCCTCATATTCGACAATTATTTTCATTTTAACCGTTTTGTGATTTTTTCAAATTCAACATTCTTATGGTAAACAAAATAGGAAATCCATTTTTCAACTATTCTGTTAGCGTATTCTTCAAGAAAAACCTCGAAATCCTTCAGATCACTCCCTTTCAGTGGTTGTGATCCTTGTCTTTCATAACTCTTACAAATTTATAAAATATCGGGCCGAAACAAAAGTCTGTGGTGATTTACACCTCTTTCCCAATTTCAACGTGATGTTAATACTTCCTTTGAGAGTTTTCTGTTTTCCGGTCTGAAGTACCACGATACTCCGGTTAATACAACTAACAATACAGGTCCGAAAAGTTCTTTTGCGCCATCTCCAACCGTCAGGTGCGAAAATATCGCGCCCGACATGGCAAAGAAAAAGCCTGCATACGCCCATTCCTTTACTAAAGGGAATTTAGGGATCAGGATGGCTATGACTCCCAAGAGCTTCCAAATGCCTAATAGCGTCAGTAAATAGGCCGGATAGCCCAGTTTTGCTATGAGATCCGTTTCTTCCTGCATTTTTATCAACTGCACGATTCCGGTTGATACCATTCCCAATGCCAGCCAGCCGGTGGAAATCCAGTAAATGATTTTATTTTTCTTAGTCATGAGTTGTCCGTTTTATAATTTACTTAAGATTTCCTGTAGCCGGTTATGGGCCATATTGATACCATACGCAAAAGGTAACTTCAGGTGTTGATCGCGCGCCTCAACCGATTCATAGATCACATGCATGTTGAGCTTGCTGGTGTCGTCAGTAAGTCTTTCAAACTCATAAACCTCAAGCTGAACGCCAAAAGTTGCATTTTCCATCTCGAAGGTCCGCGTAATTTTCTGGTTCGGTATAAACTCGTGGATCACTCCATCAGCCTGAAAGACCACATTCCCCTGCGCATCGGAGGTTTCAAACCGGTAACTGCCGTGCTTCTTACTTTCAAGTTTCACCACTCTCGTTCCCATCCATTGCTCAACCAGACCGGGCTCTGCATACGCTCTGAAAAGTAATTCCAACGGTAAGTTGAATTCTCGGGTAATGAACAGATCCTGCCTGCCATTTTCTGCATTGATTTTTGTTTTCCGCTCCATATCCTTCTACTTATTGTGATTTGTATTCTTTCATAATGGTTTCCAGTTTATTAAACCTGTCATCCCACAGTTTGCGGAATGGTTCAATAAAATCGCCTATCTCTTTTATTTTTTGGAGATTCAGGTGATAGTATATTTCCCTGCCGTTTTGCTCCTGTTGAAGTAATTCGCACTCAGTGAGTATTTGCAGATGCTTTGATACAGTCGGTCTGGCCGTGTCAAAGTTTGAAGCGATGGCCCCGGCAGTCATCGATTGCGTAGCGACTAAGAGCAGGATTGCCCTTCTTGTCGGATCTGCTATCGCTTGAAAAACATCGCGTCTTAATTTCATCGTGTAGTTATTTGACTACAAATATATGTGTAGTTATTTAACTACGCAATTTTTTTTCGCTTTTTTGATGAATACTTTTCCAGGGAAGGCATAAACTCCTGTAATAGAGGACAGAAATCAGACGAAGGCATTTATATGGCGCATTCCTAACTACCGGCTAAAGTTTGTAACTTTATGCCCGGCACTTAAACGCAGATATCCTCAATATATGAAACTTCTCCATACATCCGACTGGCACCTGGGTAAGCGGCTTGACGACTTTTCCCGCATGGAAGATCAGCAAGCTGTTTTGCAGGAGATTTGTGAAATCGCAGACCGCGAACAGGTCGATGCCGTACTCGTGGCCGGCGATTTGTTCGATACCGTCAATCCCCCCTCGGAAGCCGTCGATCTGCTTTATAAAACCTTGAAGCGCCTCTCCGGCAACGGCTGCCGCCCAGTCATTGCCATTGCCGGGAACCACGATTCGCCCGACCGCATTGAAGCACCCGATCCGCTGGCCCGTGAATGCGGGATCATCTTTGCCGGCTATCCCAACTCCACAGTTACACCGTTTCAACTGGAGTCGGGCCTGAAGCTGACGCGCAGCAGCGAAGGTTTTCTGGAATTAATGCTTCCCGGGAGCGCCATTCCTCTTCGGTTGTTAATGACGCCTTATGCGAACGAATACCGGCTGAAAACCTTCCTGGGGCAGGAAAACAGCGATGAAGAACTGCGAAAGGTCCTTCAGGGCAAATGGAAGGAACTGGCCGACAGTTTTTGCGATGGCCAGGGGGTGAATGTGCTCCTTTCACACCTTTTTGTCGTAAAAGAGGGGGATCCCCTTCCTGAAGAGCCTGACGACGAGAAGCCGATCCTGCATGTCGGTGGGGCACAGGCTGTTTATACCGAAAACATTCCCGGGCAGATTCAGTACGCGGCCCTGGGCCACCTGCACCGCATGCATGGCGTCGATGTCCGGCCCTGTCCTGTTTACTACAGCGGAAGTCCGCTCTCATACAGTTTTGCCGAAGCCAATCAGAAAAAGTATGTCCTGATTGTCGAGGCTGAACCGGGAAAACCGGCCGGCGTTCGGCAAATTGAACTCTCCAGGGGAAAGCCTTTATTAAGGAAACGGGCCGAAGGAATCGCAGAAGCCATGGAGTGGCTGGCCCAAAATCAGGATGCCCTGGTCGAGCTGACCCTGGTTACCGAAATATTCCTCACAGCAATCGAACGCCGCCAGTTAGGTGCCGTCCACCGCGGAATCGTCACCATCATCCCAGAAGTAGCCGGAGCCGCGGGCCTGATCGGCTGCCATCAGCCGCAGATCGACCTGACCCGAAGCATGGAAGAGCTTTTCCGCGACTATTTCAGGCACGAAAAAGGCCAGGACCCGGGCGATGATCTGATGAATTTATTTACCGAAATCCTTGCAGAAGAAGAACAATGATCCCAATTCAACTCACTATACAGGGCCTTTACTCTTATCAGGAGAAGCAGACGATCGATTTTACCAGGCTTACCGGAGCCGGTTTGTTCGGTATCTTCGGAACGGTAGGCAGTGGGAAATCGTCTGTCCTGGAGGCCATTACCTTCGCCGTTTACGGACGTACCGACCGCCTCAACCTTTCGGGCGATAACCGCTATTACAACATGATGAACCTGAAATCGAACGAACTGCTTATCGATTTCATCTTCGAAACAGGCCGGGAGCAAACGGCCTGGCGCGCCATCGTGAAGGGAAGGCGAAACAGTAAGAATTTTGGCGATGTGAAAGCACTGGAACGTCTGGCTTATAAAAAGGCCGGCGCGGAATGGCTTCCGGTCGGCACTGAAATGCTTGAACGTGCGGTTGGATTAAGCTATGATAATTTCAAACGCACCATCATCATTCCCCAGGGGCAGTTCCAGGAATTCCTGCAGTTGGGTGACCGCGACCGCACGCAAATGATGAAAGAACTCTTCAATCTCGAGCGGTTCGAGTTTTACTATAAGGTCACTTCACTGGAAGGGAAAAACAATGCCAGAAAGCAAAACGTCGACGGACAGTTGCAGCAACTGGGGCCGGTCGATCCGGAGCAATTGAACGCGTACACGGCTCAGTTGAAGCAACTGGAGGATGAATTAATCCGGCAGAATCGCACACTTGCAGAACTTCAGAAAGGAGAGGAGGAGCTTCGGCAGTTGAAGGAGTTGACTGCCCGGATCGCCGAAGCCGGAAAGCGCTGTGCTCAGCTTCGCGATCAGGAGCCGGGCTTTCTGGAACTGGAGAAGAAGATCAACCGCTATGAGCAATGTGTGGTTCAGTTTAAACACCTCATCGATTCGCTTCGGAGCAGCATCGCCCGGATGGAAGACCGGGAAAAGCAAATTCGCTTCGACCAGGAGAGTCTCACAAAGGAAGAAGAAGAAATCAATCTGCTCAACAAAGTACTCGAAGAATTGAAGCCGGCTTATGAGAAGCGGGATGAACTGAAAAAGCGGGCGGAAGAGCTCGATCAGCTGCTGTGGATGAAAGAGCTGGAACTGGCAATCACCGCGGAAGAAGACCGCTTAAAAAAAGGTACTGCATTTTGTACAGAAAACGCCGTTAAGCTCGAAGCCTTAAAGTGCGAAAAGCAGCAACTGGAAGAGTTCATCAAAGAAGCCCGCGGCAAGCTTCCCGATCTGGCACTCCTGTCAACGGTAAAAGCCTGGCATGTTGAAAAGAAGAATCTTGACGGACTACTTCTTGAAGCCAGCCAGGAACTTGAAAAATCAGTTAGAGATGAAAAGGCGGCCGGGGAGGAGTTGATGAAGCTGCTCGCCGATCCCGTATTTGAAAAACTCAGGGCTGGAGCCGGCCATGCGGACTGCGTCCGTTATCTTCAGGACAAAGCTGCAGAAATAAAGCAAAAACTGAAAATACTGGCCGAACAGGAGGGGCACCTCCGGGTTAAGGCGCAGCTTCAGGTGTATGCCGGAGCGCTCGACGAAGGAAAACCATGTCCGCTTTGCGGATCGGTGCATCACCCCGAGGTGCTTAAGACTGACGATATCGGTGAAGCCCGCGCAATGCTGGAAAGCGAACATGCGGCCTGTGACAGGGAAACTGAGCACATCGCGGCGCTTAGCACCGGTTTGAACATGCTCGATACGCAGCGACAGTTCATCGTCCGTCATCAAAAAGATCTGCTGGCACGAAAAAATGAGCGGCAGCAGAAGGCCGAAACACATGCGGCGAAATTCGTGTGGAATCGTTACCGGGAGGAGTCTGAACTGAACCGTGCATTTCAGGAGGCCGAACGGATCCAGGCTGAAATAAAAAAGGCAGAAGAGGCTCTCAGCAGGCTGACGAAAAGTCTGACAAAGGAAGAAAAAAACAAGGAGCGGTTCCAGGTTGAAGTGGATAAGATCAGGAATAACCTCACAATCCACCAGACCACATTCAAAACCATCAGCGATCAGCTTAAGTTCGTCAATCCCGCGCAGTACGTTCATCGGCCGGCAGCCGCCGTGGAAGGCGAAAAGACTGAGCTGCTGGCGAATCATGCCCGGATAGAAAAAGAGTTTATTGAGAAATCGGACGGGCTCGCTGACCGGTCAACTGTAAAGAACCGGCTGACAGGAAGCCTGAACACCAGCCGCGAAGCACTGGAACAGGACCGCGTGGCAATCGAAGGCCTGCAAAAGGAGTTCGACAGCCAATTGCAGAAATCAGCCTTTCAATCGCCCGAAGAGGTGGCTCAATTGCTGGCAGAGCCGCTCAATCTGGAAACGGAGAAACAAAAAGTGGCCTTGTTCAACGATCAGCTTTTGCGCAGCAAATCGCTGTTGGAACAACTGGAAAAAGAACGCGGAAGCCGGGTGTACGATCCGGACGCTCATCAGAAACTGATTGCCGAAATTGACGGGTTGAAAGACAGGATCACCCAAAAAAACCAGGAGCAGGGAAGGGTCAGCGAACTGCTCAAGAAGCTGAAAAAGGATATGGAAAGTCAGGCGTTGCTGCGTAAGGAGCTGGAGCAACTGGAACTCAGGGCTGAGAACATTAAGACGATGAAGTCGCTTTTTAAGGCAAGCGGTTTTGTAAACTACATTTCATCGGTTTACCTGCAGAACCTGTGCAATGCCGCCAACGACCGTTTCTTTCAGCTCACCCGGCAAAAGCTGAGCCTGGAGATCACATCCGACAATAATTTCCAGGTCCGCGATTTCATGAACGGGGGCAAGGTGCGCAGCGTAAAAACCCTTTCGGGCGGGCAGACATTTCAGGCGGCCTTGTCGCTGGCCCTGGCCCTGGCCGACAATATTCAACAGATCACCGAATCGAACCAAAACTTCTTTTTCCTGGACGAAGGATTTGGCTCGCTCGATAAAGACTCGCTGGGGGTCGTTTTCGATACCCTGAAGTCGCTCCGCAAAGAGAAGCGGATTGTCGGCGTTATTTCCCATGTCGAGGAAATGCAGCAGGAAATCGATGTCCATCTCCGGATCGAAAACCACGAGCAAAGGGGAAGTGTCATCCATCCGAGCTGGTCAGTGTAAAATTTGCCGGCAACAGAACCGGAATTCGTTTTGACTGTTTAATAGCTTATTCAACTCCGGGCAAAGAAGAAAAAAAGAATGCGTAAATATGTAAAACCTGACTAACTATATGGGTTCTTGCCAGCGATCAACCTTTTGGGCCTTATTTTGACAGCTCTCTGGTCTGGGGACCCATTTTGGGAAGGGTCACTTACTTCGGCCTGCGATTTAAAGTGTTGTAAAAAAACAAAAGGCTGTCAGATACCTCTTCTAACAGCCTTTATAAATCAGAACCGGCCCATCGGTGCCGGCAGGCAATACCCAAAAGGTCAGGTTGTGTTGCCGCATGCTCCTGTATAATGAAATTCCGGTTTATTCCTGCAAAAGCAGGGAATAAGGAATCTTCATCTTATCATGAAGATTTTTAATCATTCGCAGGTTTAATCCTCTTTCTTTATTGATCACTTTCGATACCAAAGACTTGTCCCCGATTATTCCTACCAGGTCCTTTTGCTTCCAGCCTCTGAGCTCAATGTAATATTTGATAACCTCGACAGGATCAGGATCAGCGTGAGGAAAATTATTTTCTTCATAATGTTCAGCCAGCAGCATCAATAACTCAAGTTCATCTCCGTCAGGAGTATTGGGTTCCGAATCCATCAACTCCTCGATTCGGGCTAAAACACGATTGTATTCGTCTTCGTTTTTTAATATCTTCCAGTTTTTCATCTTCTAATAATTTTTTTTGTTGGTCGGATAACAACGCATATAAGTATGCCCCGGAGGTTTCGCTCAGCTCCAATTCTCAAGATCGATTCTGTATGTTTCTGATCATGCTGGTTTCATCATTTAGTTTCTTTGGGTTAGCTTTAACTTCGGAATGAACCGGATCAGATCTAAACAGTGTTTGCATCAATCTTGTCGTATTCTCCGTGAGTACCGATAAAACGAATAAAACAGGCGCCCATTTGAAAATTGAACTTAACCACTACCCGGTAATGATTACCATGTATATTAAAACAAACGCGATTATTTTTCAGAATACTAACATAGGGAAAGCATTCTTTCACATGGTTTAGATTTTTAAAATCTAATCTTCTCAAATCTCTGTACAACAATTCTAGCTGGTCCGCACAATCCGGATGTTTCGCCTTGGCCTCCCGGAACATAGGAAAAGCAATTACTCTCTTCATTGATTAATGCATTAATAAAACAATAATGTTTCATTTTGCATTGCCCATCGTTTCTCTTCTTTGTATTGATTTAAGTTTAGAATTTTAGTTTCGCTCTTCGTGTTAGTATAACAATGAGGAACACAACGATGCAAAGATAAGAAATAGTTGTCGCTTTGGCAACTATTGGTCGAAAATAATAATTTGAATCAACTTTTTGTACTTTTGACGAACTTACAGAATGAAGACAATGGAGTATATTTTTGAATTGCCTTTTAAAGTGCGCGACTATGAGTGCGATCTGCAGGGTGTCGTGAATAACGCGGTGTATCAGAATTATCTCGAACATACCCGCCACGAATTTCTCGAACATGTGGGCTTAAGCTTTTCGCAAATGCATCAGGATGGCATCGATGCTTTCGTGATAAGGATAGAGATTGATTACAAATCTCCCCTGAAAAGCGGCGATGAGTTTGTGTGCCGCTTAAATGTTGCCCGCGAAGGAAATCTGAAATTCATTTTTCTGCAGGATATTTACCGGCTGCCCGACATGAAGCTTGTCGCAAAGGGAAAAGTGACCTCTGCAACCATAAACGCGAAAACAGGCCGGCCGGTCGCGCCGCAGCAACTCACCGAAGTATTTGACCGGTACATCCGGAAGTGAATTCCGGCTGATCACCGAACTGGTGTGACGACATCTCCGGGGGTTAATTCAAAACGGACAATAACGCTGTAATCGAGCTTTATCTTCTCAAATTCAATATCGGGTTCGTTTACATCTGATTCTTCCAATACTGTGTTTGCATAACCCCTGACGCGTATGCCCGCGGCTTTACCCTGAAAAGGCATGAAGCCTGTTTCAAGTTCCTGGATGTAGATTGCCCGGCCAATATCCTGATTAATTGCCTGTGCCAGTGCTTTTGCTTTTTCCTGCGCCGCTTTTATGGCCGCTATCTTCACCTCGTTGCGATATACCGTGATTTTGCTGTTTTCAACCTGATCGATCGAGACTGCCGAAATCCCCAGTTTCTGAAGTTCGATGAACACCTTACCTGCCGTTTTGCCGTCACGTGCAAGTAACTGATATTCTTTCGACAGGAGAATATCATCCTTCATCAGCCAGTAATGCCGAAAATTACTTAGTAAATCCTTTATGGCCAGATCCTTTTCCAGGTCAAAGCCAAGGTCTTTCAGCTTGCTGAACATCGTTTTTTCAATCTCGCCAAGAGTTTTCCCTTTAAAATCTTTTTCATTCAGAAGGATTTTAATAAAGATCTTATCGGGAACAACTTCTTTTTCAGCTTTACCGGTCACTTCAATATAGTTGAGGTCGATAAAATTCTTTTCTCCGGATTGTGCCATGACTATGGAAGAGGATAAGAGTAAAAAGGCGAATAACAGGTTTTTCATGCTCATTCTTTTTGGAGATTAGATGAGTTTATTTCAAAAAGGTTGCGTCCTCAGGTGAATCCGGAGGTTTCGCCGGAAGTCCTTGGAATGATGGTTTCTGTCTTAAATCAGGTCGCCGCATAAAGTAAAAAAACATTCTTGCTGATTGCCGGATATTGATTACACGGCATAAAAATCAATCGTTTCTTTTATCAATATATCAATCGGTGTATAATTTTCGACATTGGCGACTTTGTTGTATAATAAAAATTCCAGAATGGCCCTCACTGCTCTATATCCCTGATAATATGGTCGTTCTGAAATGATAAATGAAATATATCCCTCTTTCAGATCATCAAGATTCTTTTTATCAGTGCCATAACCGATCAGTTTGACCTGTTTCATTTCATGCATTTTCAAATATTCAGATATTACATATGCTCTCGTATTAAATACTACAGCCCCTCCGATATTTGTATGCTCCTGAAAGAACTGGTCCAGAAGGTACCCGCTTTGTTTCTTGTCTGAATTATCATATTGCGCCGAATATACATGAACGTCCGGAAAATTATCCTTCATGTAGGATATAAAACCGTATGACCTGGACAATGACGGAATGGATGCCTCATCACCTATTCTTTTCGCCTGAAAAAGAGCAATATCCTTTCCTTTTTCCAAAATAGTTGTCAGCAATCTTGCCTGAACCACTCCGGTCTGGAACGAATGAGGCCCGAAAAAAGCCAAAGGCTTTGTGTTATTCACTGCAGCATCTACAAAAACATACGGAATATTTCTCATGAACAAATGACTGGCAAAGAGCACCGTTTCGTCATAAAACGAAGGCCCGATAATTACCCCATCCGATTTGTAAGCTAATGCTTCATTAAATATCTTCCTGCAGGAATACAAATCAAATTGGTCATAATACAGGAACTTTATTTTCAATTTTATATTTGAGAAATCGCGGACGGCATCTCCGATCCCTTTCTCAATCAACGCCCAATAATCCTCGTCCGCGTGCTGGGGTAAGATCATTAAAAGCTTAATTTGTTTTGCATTCTCCGGCGTAGCCATATGCTGTCCGTGCGAATAGTTTATTTCTGCCAATACTTTCTCTATTCTCATCCGGCTATCAGAAGATACGTCTCCCCTGTTGTGGATCACCCGGTCTACCGTACCAACCGACACTCCAGCCAATGCTGCGATATCCTTAATTCTGTATTTTTTTGCCATCCGATGCATTCATTTACAGCACAAATATATTGCTTTTTAATACACCGTGCAATAACACGGAATAATTAAATCGAAATACTTCGAGTCATTCGTATGGTAATTTAATATTTAAATGATTTATAATTAATAATTTATGATATTTTTATTTTTCTTATTATCTTATTCATATGTTCTAAAGCACAGGAATTGGAGATAATGGTATCAGTTTCATTTTATATTTTTGCAGTAGACACAAAATTACACGGTATTATTCCGTGTTTATAAATATGTATTTAATAGTTGATTGTGCAATATGAATAATGTGTATATGAATTTAACACGGTTTTTAACAGATGCATATGAAACTAACATGTTGCTTCATGACGTCCGGGGACAGGACTACAATTTTCAGCAACACGGAGTTCCATACGGTCATTAAAAAAAGATTATTAAATGTATGAAGTATCTTATTCTCTTTTTTGCCTGCATGATCGGCGCGGACATGGCTGCCGCTGAATATGACATTATAGCTTTTGGGGCGGTAGCTGATGGTAAAACTGTTTGTACCAGGGCGATTCAGTCTGCAATCGACAAAAGTTCCGAAAAGGGGGACAAAGTGATCATTCCCGCGGGAAGCTTTGTTACAGGAACTCTTTTCCTGAGAAATAATACCACACTGGTACTGGAGAAAAACGCACGGCTGTTAGGATCATCTGAATTAGCTGATTACCCCAAAACAGAAGTAAACTTCAGGTTCTGGGGAGATACCTGGACATACCAGTCTCTTATCATTGCCCATAATGTAAACAATATCACTATTGAAGGTCAGGGGGTCATAGACGGCAGGGGAAGCTCATTTCCCACGAAGACCATAAAGAAGCCCGATCGCTACCGGGATCGTCCGTATCTACTGTGGATAGCCGAATGCAGAGATGTCACCGTCAAAGATATTGAACTGCGGAACTCGGCTATGTGGATGCAATCATACATTCGCTGCGAAAAGTTGCGGATCGACGGAATAAAAGTCTTCAACCATTCGAATAAGAATAATGACCTGATGGATATTGATGGCTGTAAGGATGTTATTATTACCCGGGTTACCGGAGATTCGGACGATGACGGGATAACCTTCAAAAGCACGACAGACCGCATCGCTGAGAACATTACCGTGTCGGACTGTATCATCTCCAGTCATTGCAATGCCCTGAAATTCGGGACTGAAACCACTTCCGGGTTCCGTAACGTGTCGATCAGCAACTGTATTATCCGGAGATCATCCGTAACAACTGCCTTAACGGGTTTACCGGAAGGGATTTGCGGGATTTCTCTCGAAATAGTGGACGGCGGAATAATGGAAAACATAGTCCTGTCCAATATTATTATAGACGGAACTCACGTACCACTGTTTGTTCGTTTGGGAAACAGGGCGCGCAGGCATTATGACGGAGCTCCGGATCCTCCGCTTGGTTCTATGCGCAATATCCTTCTGACCAATATCGTGGCACAGGCGTCAGGCCCTGTTGGTTGTTCCATAACCGGGATCCCTGAAAGCAAGATAGAGGGAATTACCTTATCGGATAGCCGTTTTGTTTACCCCGGCGGGATTAAAGACGATTTGAGCAAAAGAAAAGTAGAAGAACTGCCTGAACTTTATCCGGAATCGACCATGTTTGGTACTTTACCTGCTTACGGGTTGTACATCAGGCACGTCAATAATCTCAATTTGCATGGAATCTCTTTCGGACTTCGCAGTCCCGACAGCCGTCCTTCCGTCATTTGTGATGATGTCAACGGAGGAACCATTCATTCTGTCTCTATGAACGGGGTGACAGACTACAAAAAAATTAAAATTTTCAATAATTCAACCGTCCAGCTCATCAAATGAAACGAACTAAAGTTCTTATTAAAGCCGATGATTATTCCGGCGAGTTTCATTGGGCAACTAAAAAATGAGTTTATAATAGTTATATGGAAAAGAAATTGCTGCTGCTGTTATTTATTTTTGGAAGCCTTTGTTCTGCAGGGCAAACCCCTGCAAGAGACGAGCTTCTGAACGCGATTAACGAGTGTACCACGTATGCGACCCGCGTATTGTTAGATCAGGACGGGAAATCCCGTTGCGATTATAATACAATTGACGGGAAATGGTATCCCTACGAAGAGCCCTGGCATACAGGACAACTCATTCTGGGTTTACTGGAAAGCTATAAAGTGACAGGCAACGCCGAAGTCCTGAAATCGGCCCGTAAAGCAGGCGATTGGTGGATCAGCCTCGAAATTAAGGACAATCCCCGGTTCAAAGGGATGGTTGCCGCCACACACGGTGATGTAATTGGTCATGACCAGATCGTATTTGCAACGACCAGCGACGGAACGCCAGGTATATTTGAACTCAGCCGGGTAACCGGGGACGGGAAATATGCCAAAGTAGCCGCTTCTGCATCGGAATGGTTGCTGGAAAATATGTATTACCCGGAGAAAGGAGTCTGTTATGATCTGGCCGATCTGAAGACCGGCGAAGTACTGAAAGAAAGCAGTCCCTTTCACCAGGGCAAGGAAAATCAAAGTCTCGAAGATATATCCCGCCCTAATACCGAAGGTTCGCCATTTAAGGATGCTTACGAATTCACCAACGATCTTAAATTTAAAGAGGCCCACATTCTTTTATGTAATTCCCTGATTGAAAAACAGGATAAGAATGGTCTTTGGATGCAGTATATGCCAAACGATAAGGAAGAATCTTCTTTTCATCCCCGGTTTAACCTGTGGTATGCAGAATCATTGCTGGAAGCCTATGAACTGACCAGGGACAGGAAATACCTTGAAGCTGCGGCCAAAACCGCCCGGACCTATGCAAAGGCCCAGAAAAAAGACGGGACAATTTTCTATGTAAATTATACAGACGGAAAACCTTCTGACAAAGGATCCATCTGCGGCTCAGCCGTAGCTTTTGCCGGCATAATCTGGATCCGTCTGGCCGGCTACGGATATGACGAATTCGTTCCATCGTATGAGCGCAGCGTACAATGGATACTGAAAAACAGGTATTCAGCCACTCATCCCGATCCCAACCTGCGTGGTGCCGTGGTGAATACCCGCATGCGTATGAAGGACGGACATATCTGGCTTACACACCGTGACATTGGGACTTCGTTTGGATTGCGTCTTTTGGCAGCATATTATCAATTAAAATATAAAAAATAAAAATGAAACAACCGATTAGACAATTTACGATCGATTCCTTGCAGGTGTATGTATATGAAACCAGGTCAGAGATGGGAATCGCTGCGTATGAACACTACAAATCCTGCATCAATCAACATCTTGAAAAAGGAGATAGCATACGCGCAATTTTCGCGGCAGCACACTCGCAGTCCGATTTTTTAGATGCTCTGGTGAAGGATAAGGACATTGATTTTGGGCGGATCGAGGCTTTTCATATGGACGAATATATGGGGCTGGGGAAAGATGCTCCGCAGAATTTCGGTAATTTTCTGAAAAAGGCCATTTTTTCGAGAAAGCCTTTTCGCAAGGTTCATTACCTGGAATCAGACGCCACCGATATTCCGGCTGAATGCCTGCGTTATGAAACACTCTTAAAGAATGCCCCCCTGGATATTGTAAGTCTTGGGATCGGAGAAAACGGACATCTTGCGTTCAACGATCCTCACGAAGCCAAATTCGACACGAAACAATGGGTAAGGGAAACAACTTTAGATGATATTTCCCGCAGGCAACAGGTTAACGACGGAGAATTTTCCAGTATTGATCAGGTTCCCCGGAAAGCTTTAACGCTGACTATCCCGGCTTTGATGTCGTGCAAAAGTATTATTGGCATTGTTCCGACAAGGCGTAAGGCGCAGGCTGTTTTTGATGCGCTTTACGGTCCTGTTTCCGAAAAATGCCCTGCATCAATCCTTCGGACACATAACAATGCTGTCCTCTTTTTGGATAAAACCGCCGCTGAACTATTATAATTTAATTATTCAAAACGTATGAAAAATCGAACTATTCCTTTATTTCTGTTAATCGCGATCATGTGGATCCCGTCATTATCTTACGGACAAGGTAAAGGTAATCTCCGCGGAGTCGTAAAAGATGGTGCCGGTGGGGTATTACCGGGAGCATCAGTTGCAGTAAAAGGTACAACCCTTGGGGTCGCCACCGATCTCAACGGAGTTTACGTCTTACAAGGTATCGCTGCCGGTGAAACCGAAATAGAAGTTAATTATTTAGGATTTTCTCCGGTTTTGAGTAGGGTTGTTATTGAAGTGAATAAGACTGTTGTCGAGGATTTTACACTCGAAGAATCCTCCATTTCGATTGGAGGTGTTGTCGTATCAGCTGTAATAGAGGGCCAACAGCGGGCGTTGAACCAGCAAAAAATGGCAGCCAATATGATGCAGATCATATCGGCCGACCAGATCGGACGGTTTCCCGACCCGAATGTGGCAGACGCTTTGAAAAGGCTTAGCGGTATAACCACAGATGGTACTAATGTACAGTTGCGTGGTACACCTGCTAATTTCACAAATATAAACGTCAATGGTGAGCAAGTGATGAGCAGTCAGGAAGAGGGTAAACGAAATGAGGCTCTGGATGTTATTCCGTCCGATATATTGTCTTCGCTGGAGGTCCAAAAAACCCTTCTGCCGTCAAATGACGGAGATGCTATTGCCGGTGCGATCAATATGCGAACGGGTACGGCGCGTTCCCTGGATCCTAAATTTTCAGTCGATCTTGGAAGCGGGTATAATGATTTGCGGGAAAAACTGAATTACAGCGCGAAAGTAGGTTACTCACAACGTTATTTCAAAACCGGGAAAAATCCGAATGGGGTATTGGGTCTGAGTGCCAACTATAGTTTTCTCAGAACAAATAACGGATATGACAGGCTCGAAGCTGAAGCATGGGAACCCTACAAATTGACGAATAAAACTTCGGGTGAAGTCATTTCAGAAGAAGCTTATATACCGACCGATTTTCGCTACCGTTACCAGGAGAGGGAATCTTCACGGCATGGTGCGTCTTTGGCCATAGACTGGGCTCCTACCGGGAACACGAAATTCACCTTAAGTACGTTATATAATTACAGGAAAAATGATGACCTGCGTTACCGGAACAGATCCCGTTTTCGTGATAATGGCAATGGTTATTTCCTGATGGACGACGGAAGTATAGGCTCCGAAAGGATGCGAAATATCACCCAGGTATCAACTCAGGATGAGAAAATCAATAATATCAATATTAATCTCGACGGAGAATCTACAATAGGTAACTGGAAAATAGACGGAGGGATTTTCTATACCAAATCGAAACGAGATTATCTCAGTGAGATGGCCGGATTTCAGACTCCCGAGTGGAGGGCCGGGAAGAAAGTAAATGGGGTGACCATCCCAAAAGGAACGATAGTCGGTGTTATGCCGTCAATTGAAACCAAATATCTTGCTTCCGAATACATTTACGTACCGACCGGTAACATGGGAACTGAATCTCCTGACGCTGTATCCAGGTATAATCTTTACACGATAGAGAATAACAATGCCATAACGAACGGAGATAATTTCACAGCCAGGTTCAATGCGTCAAAAAATTATTTTATAAAAGAATATGCATCGACATTATCGTTCGGTGCAAAAGGCAAGTTCATGGATAACAAAGGATATGTCCCTGAAAACACATGGACCTATTCATTCAATTCAAGCGATGCCAACAATCTCGGTAATTTGCTTTATACTGAGCAACTGACATCCGGTTTCCTGAATAACAAGCTTCCTTTCGGAATAGCTCCCGATATGGATAAGATCCATACCTATATCGCGAATACGGCGAATGCGGATGACATTGTTCGTAACAACTATTTCTCAAATATGAATATTGATGGATTCTATTATGATGCACAGGAAGATGTTATTGCCGGCTATGTCATGAATAAGATCCAGTTCGATCAGCTGATGGTATTGGCAGGGGTCCGTATGGAACATACAAGCGTCAGGTATAAGGCAAATATTATAGAACCTTTCGTTAATCCGGAGGCTCCCGTACAAAACGGTGATGAAACTTTGTTTAACGATTATACCTCAACACCTGTTGAAGAAAAGCTGAGCTATAATAAGGTTTTGCCAAATATCCAGCTTAAATATGATATGACTGACAAAACGGTTTTCCGTTTGGCGTGGACTACCGGTTACTCCCGTCCGAATGTTACTGATCTGGTTCCTAAACAAGGCGTGTCTCAGGACCTGGAACGTGTAACTTTAGGGAATCCTGATCTGAAACCTGCTTATGCCAATAACCTGGATTTACTTTTTGAACAATACCTTTCCAATGTAGGTGTTTTATCAGGAGGCGGGTTTTATAAACACATTGCTGACTTCCAATATCTGAGTGAGGGTATTCTGGATGACCCCGACAGCAGATATGACGGGTGGCAGGTGATCAAGAATATGAATGGTGATGCAGCCAAAGTTTACGGAGCTGAAGTAACCCTCAACTCAAGTCTTACTTTCCTGCCCTCATTCCTCAAAAACCTGGTATTTACCAGCAATTATACCTATGTTCATTCGGATGCAACAACCGATACGAACAGAGGAAGCACACGTCTTCCGGGGCAAGCGAAGCATACCGCTAATTTTGCACTTGCCTATTCTACCAAAATATTTACTTTGCAGGCATCTGCCAACTATATCGGTTCTTATATTACCGCTTTGGGTTCTAATTCGGAACGCGACATATGGCAGGACGATCGCTGGCAATTGGATCTGAACGGTTCTTTCCGGATCTATAAAGATCTTACCCTGTGGATGGAAGTGGTAAATGTTCTTGACAGTGAGTATTATAACTATTTTGGCAACGCAAGCCGGGTTTATCAATTACAGTATAATGGCGTAACAGGCCGATGCGGAATTAGCTATAAATTTTAACACCGTTCACAGACGATGAAGTTGTCAGAAATACAGATTATTTGTACACCGAAAATAGGATTTATTTAATACGATAAATATGACTATTCATGCGAATCAGAAACGAACGAACTACAGATGGCTCATCTGTTCCATGTTGTTTCTTGCGACTACGATTAATTACCTTGACCGGCAGGTGCTTTCACTGACATGGAAAGATTTCATTGCACCTGAGTTTCACTGGACAAATAATCATTACGGCAACATCACTGCGCTTTTCTCTGTTTTCTATGCGATCAGCATGCTGTTTGCAGGCCGGCTCGTAGACAAATTCGATACGAAGAAAGGTTTTCTATGGGCTATTGGAGTATGGTCGACAGGAGCCTGCCTGCATGCCTTCTGTGGCATTGCCACCTCCGGAATAACGGCCGGGGAGTGGTTTGTTGGATTCGAAAAGGCCAAAGAGGCAATCGCTCTGGTTAATAAAGGTGCATTAGTCGCTAATGTGAGTGTGATTTTGTTCGTTTTTGCCCGCCTGATACTGGCGTTGGGAGAGGCAGGAAACTATCCTGCCTCTATTAAAACAGTAGCCGAGTATTTTCCTAAGAGGGACAGGGCATTAGCCACAAGCCTTTTTGATACAGGGTCAGTTATCGGGGCATTGGCTGCGCCGCTTACTATTCCTGCTTTGGCTGAAGCATGGGGATGGGAGATGGCTTTTCTTGTGATCGGCGTTCTTGGTTTTATTTGGATGGGGCGCTGGATATTCGTTTATAAAAAACCTGAACTCAACAAAAAAGTGAATGCATTCGAACGATCGTATATCCATCAGGATGATGAATATGACAATCCGGAGGCACAGGATAACGTTCAGGGGAAAAGCAAAAAGCTGCTATTTATCGATTGTTTCAGGTATAAACAAACATGGGCTTTTGCATTGGGCAAATTCCTGACCGACGGAGTCTGGTTCTTCTTTTTGTTCTGGACGCCTGCTTACCTGAGTTCCGTATACGGAATTAAATCGTCCGATCTCCAGGGACAATTAGCTATTTTCCTGTTGTACCTGATCTCTTTAATCTCGATTGTCGGAGGATGGTTACCTTCTTATTTTGTGAACAAAAAAGGAATGAATCCTTATGCTGCACGCATGAAAACCATGCTTATTTTTGCGT
>JBDKTZ010000358.1:0-3058 GCA_039679975.1 Prolixibacteraceae bacterium | reverse complement strand
TACGAGAAAGGCTATAGCCACGATGCGTTCGGCAATATTATCGAAACCAGATATAAGCGCACGGGGATGGCAGACCGTTTTACTTCCTCTGTTTATGACAGTAAAGGAAGGTTTGAAACAAGTGCGCAAAACGCTCTGGGACATACCACAACCAAAGACTACGATGATTATTTTGGGAATGTCATCAGTGTGATCAGTCCCAACAACCTGGAAACCCAGTATTTTTACGATGAATTCGGCAATATGACAAGGACGCTTGCCCCTGACGGGAACGAAGTTGTCTCATCCACCCACTGGGTAGTCGAAACCGATCCTGATGCTCCTGCCGGGGCCATTTATTACAGCCGCACCCAGGCTTCGGGAGGTCCTGCAGGAATTGAATACTATGACCAACAGGGCCGTACGATGCGTAAGGTGACGACCGGGTTTGAGGAAGCTGTTATTTATGCGGATACCCAATACAACCTTCTGGGGCAGGTAGAAAAGGTATCGGAACCTTATTTTAAAATTGGCGGGACACCACTGTGGAAGGAGTATGAGTATGATCTGCTGGGGAGGGTGACAGAAGTGACCCTCCCGGGGAACCGGATCACAACAACCGTTTACGGCGGGCTGACCACAACCGTTACCGGACCGCTGAACAAAACAATGGCACAAACCACCGATGTTTTAGGAAACCTGGTCGAAAGCAAGGATCATAACCTCCAGACAGTTACATATGACTATTTCAGTTCAGGGCTGGTTAAAGAGGTCACTGCCCCGGGCAGCGCCTACAATATTCTGATGGAGTATGACCTGTTGGGCAACCAGACCCTGCTCGACGATCCAAATCTGGGAGCGATTCATTACCAGTACAACGTATACGGTGAACTGGTTTCACAAACCGATGCCATTCACACCACCAGCCTGGAATATGATCTCCTGGGAAGGATGACCCGGCGGACATCGACCGAAGGGACCACCAACTGGATTTATGACACCGACTTTATCGGTAACTTATCCTGGGTCCGCGGCCCGGGCGGCGTCAGCCAGTCTTATCTTTACGATGCATACGGCCGGCTCGAAACCGGGATCGATACCATCGCGGGAATCCGGTATACCACACAGCATACTTATGACAGTTATGGACGTGAAGATCAGTTGACCTACCCTTCGGGCTTTGCCGTCAGGCATATATATGACACGAATGGTTACCTGACGGAAATACGACGGGTAAGCGACTCGCAGCTCCTTTGGGAAGCACAGGAGGCCAATGCCCGGGGTCAGCTCACGCAGATGCTGCTGGGCAACGGGTTGGTTACTGAAAAAACGTTCAATCCCAACACCGGTTTCATCGAGAATATTCATACGGGCACTATCCAGAACATGGGATTTCAATGGGATGCCCGTGGAAACCTGCTCCAGCGCAGCAATAGCCTGAAATCGCGGACTGAAGATTTTACCTACGATAACCTCGACCGGCTGGAGACCAGTACCGTGAATGGCTACCCAACAATTTCAGTGGATTATGATGCATTGGGAAACATTACATCCAAGTCGGATGTGGCCACTGGTACCTTTACTTATGGTTTAAATGCAGGCCTCAATGCCCTGACCCGCGTAAACGGGAACACCAGGGCAATCTCCACCGTAGCGCAGGATATTGACTATTCCTCGTTCAACAAGGTCATCCGTATTGCCGAAGGCAGTAATGAGGTTCAATTTACATACGGACCTGATTACGCCCGTAAGATTATGAGAAGGTACGGGAACAGTATCCTGGTTCTACGGAAATCTATGTTGGGCTTTGCTGAGCGAGAGAATAGGAACTTTCTCCCGGTTTGCCGGTGGAAGTTCCTATTAAGCTCGTACATGGTGTCCGATTAGGCTGGGGTATTGCATCCCATTAAGCTGGGACATTGTTCCGAAAAAGGCTTCCGGTTCATGCAGCATTAGGCTTCTGTTCCGTCCGGTATTAGGCTTTGGGTCGATGCGATAACCGGCTCTCCGGAGCCAGATTACCCAATAAAATACGGAGAGTCTTTGGATATATTATGAGCAAATCGTACTTTTATTCTCCTCCGGTGAGCGGTGTTCAGCATATAGCTTGTTAATGGCTATGCCCAATCGTAGTGAAAAATAAAGAAAACGATCATGATAAAAGGCTTTTTTCTGATTCTTGTATTAAGTTTGGTGATGTCGGGTTATTCGCAGAAAGCGAATTCGTTCTTCCCCGAAAGTCAATTGACTACAGTCGGGGCCTATTACTATCCCGAACATTGGGATGAATCGCAATGGGAGCGTGATCTGAAGAAGATGGCGGAGATGGGCTTTGAATTCACCCATTTTGCGGAATTTGCCTGGGTGCAGCTTGAGCCGGAAGAAGGGAAATATGATTTTTCCTGGCTTGACCGGGCCGTGGCGCTGGCTGCCAAATACAAACTAAAGGTGATCATGTGCACTTCTACCGCTACCACGCCGGTATGGCTGGTCCGAAAACATCCGGAGATCCTGAAAACCAATGAGGATGGTACAAAGTATGATCACGGTTCCCGCCAGCATGCTTCGTTTTCCAGCGATATTTACCGGGAGTATTCGATGAAGATGATTGCGGAACTGGCCCGGCATTACGGTCAGGATGAGCGGATTATGGGATGGCAGCTCGACAATGAGCCCTGGTCGAATGTGGATTATGGCGCAGACGCGCAACAGCGCTTCCGCGCCTGGCTGAAACAGAAATACACATCGATCGATTCCCTGAATGAAGCATGGGGCACGGATTTTTGGAGCGGTACTTACAGTAGCTTTGATCAGATTCACATTCCGCAATACAAACAATGGGGAATGAATCTGTATCAGAAGCTCGACCATGGCCGGTTCTGCGATGCGGAAACCGCTTCGTTCCTGGATGAACAGGCAAAGGTCATTCGTAAATATGCCCGTGCCGGTCAGTGGATCACTTCCAATTATGTTCCGGTATACAGCGGTCGTTATATCGGCATGAGCCGGGAAATGGATTTTATTTCCTATACCCGTTACATGGTGTATGGTGATGCTATGGGCATTGGACGGAAAGGGT
>JBDKTZ010000188.1:0-10044 GCA_039679975.1 Prolixibacteraceae bacterium | reverse complement strand
GCCCATACATTTACAAGTTCTGGGACGAGGCAGCCGCCGAATCCGGCATGTCGGGACGGAATTATCCGCTGCTCACCTATGCCGATGTGCTGTTAACCCTGGCCGAAGCAAGAGCGCAGATCGACGGTGGAACCACAAACAACGCCGATGCCATCAATGCCTGGTTTAAGATCAGGAACCGGGCCAATCCGGACGAGGCAAAACCGGCGCTTCTTTCGGCCGATGATGTTCTGAAAGAACGTTTCTGGGAGATTTGTTTTGAAGGGCAAACCTGGTTCGACATGATCCGGACCAGAAAAGCGCTCAACGTGACCACAAGGAATATCGTCAACCTGTTGGGCTATAACGCGCCGTCGCATCCCGAAGGGCATCCGTTCAAGGAAGACGATTTATTGTTCCCTTATCCGCTGCGTGAAAAGCGCCTGAACCCAAACCTGGTGAGGAACTGATCAGGATGACAACGGAATAGGCGCCGCTCCGTTTCACATGTGGAGCGCAAATTTTTTAAAAGACAATAAATGAATACACAGATAAAACATATGACATTCCTGAGCGTAATACTGGCTTTACTCATGTCGTGCGGCGAGGATGACGGCACAGACATGAAACCCAATCCGTTTGAGGATGATCCCAATGGCCCCCTGCTGAAGGTTGAATACAGCTCGAATGCCGATTCGGTTTTCCTTTCGTGGGAACTGTTGAACGACAAGCTTGACTTTGACATCTATCAGGTTTCGACCAGCAAATCGGATCAGGTTGTAACGGTTCAGCGCGGTCAGACCGGCGCTGTCCTCACACGCATTCCATACTATGAAGCTGTGCCGGTATCGGTTTCCCTGATGAAGGAGGGGCAAAGCGTACGAAAGATCACTACAGAAGTGACAATCGACGGGCACGACAAAGTTTTTGCCGGGCAATTGATCCCCGACCGGGGAAGCGTTACCGGGGGCGACGGCATGTATTCGATCGCCCTGCCTGACGGCCGCTCCGTTTTCCTCATGGGCGATTCGTTTATCGGCCCGGTGACAAACGGGGCCCGTTCCATGCAGGATCACATGTTCCGGAATACGTACATCCTGTACGATAAGGGACATGTAAGCGCTGTTTACGGAGCGAATGGTGCGAACACTTCTGCCGCGGTACCGCCGGGAGTGACTGATGAAGGTAAAAAGTGGTACTGGCCGGGACACGGCTTTGTTGAAGGGAACAAACTGTATATCTTTCAGACGCTGATGTATCAGGGTGAAGCAGGAATGTGGGGGTTCCGGTATGAAAAAACCGATATCCTCGAATACGACCTGCCCGGCCTCGAACTCAGAAAAACAGTTTCGGTCCCTTTCTCCGGTTCAACCGATATTCATTACGGGATGGCCGCTTTAAAGGAGAATGATTATGTCTATATCTATGCCCAGGTGGATGTCGATAACAGCATCAATACGGTTTCAGATGCTTTGGTAGCCCGGACAACAGTGGATCAGCTCTATACGAAGTGGGAATATTTCGATGGCTCCGGCTGGAGCGCCAATGCTTCCGACGCTGTGAAAATGGCCGGGCTTCAGACCGTGCCGGTTTCTTCCCAGTTTAACGTGTTCAAACTGGACAATAAGTATGTGTTGCTCACGCAGGACAAACGGTTCAACTCCGGAACGATCTATACCTTCATTGCCGACAGTCCGCAGGGTCCCTGGTACAATAAAAAACTAATCTACACCACCCGTGAACAGAATACTCCGGGACTGCTGACCTATAACGCCATGGCTCATCCGCAGTTTGAAAAGAACGGGATGATCCTGATCAGCTACAACGTGAACAACGAAGACTTTGTAAAACAGCACAGCGACGTTTCTACTTACCGCCCCAGATTGTTCTGGGTCGAAAAGGATAAAATCCTGAAGTAGCGATTAAAATAACGGAGCTTTATTAACAATTAAGACATTTAATTATGACACGCAAAATATGGATTTTTTCAGTTATCCTGACGTTTTTTTCGCTCTCGGGTTGCGAAGACGACCTTTCGAATAAAATGACCGACGATTATCCTCAGAATTATGACATTACTTACGAGCTGAGGCAGGTATTGCAATATGATCCCATGCATATCAGCGGGATCGACATCTCCAAAAAGCTGGATTTTTTCAAAACAGTAAAGTTTAGCTTGCATTACAACGACAGCAAGCTGACCAAGCTGACTTACTCCAACGGCAATGTGCCCTTTTCTCCGTTCAGTTTTGACGGAGAACCCGATGTGGAAGCCGATTGCGAGCTGGATTACAGTGTATCTCCGAACGAACTGCGCGTCAGGGGCACGGATAAAGTGATTGCCTATTATCAAAACGGCGAATTCATTATGCCTTTTCAACTGGACTGCAGTTCAATCAGTTATAAATACACCTTCGTTAATGTTGAATAGGGATCATCCTGCTGAAGTTTAATGCTTAAAACACGAAAAAATGAAACGACTGAATAAATACAGCGTATGGACGATTGCTTTCGTCCTGCCTTTTATCTTAATGATGTGTATGACGATCGAGAAGATCACTCATCCGGATAACCCCCAGGTGAACAGTCAGATTGAGATCGGGGTCGACATCAAGCTCGTTCCTGAGAATGACGATAACACGGAACTGGTATTTGCCGTTTTGGCTCCCAAGAGCTGGAATATCGGCTCAAATGCTGAACTGACCTTTACAACCAGCGGGTATACCAAAGGAGATGTGGCGAATGAACGCATGATCCTAATGCCGGCAACCGAAAAGGAGCCTACCACAGCCCTGAACTGGTCGGCTGCTCTGCAAAAAGAGATCGGATTGATGAACAACCTCGGTCCTGTTGAGTGGGTGGTTTTTAAGTCCCAGACGAAATTTATCATTACCGATGAAGAAGAAAAACTGATCACCGCCAACGTAAAAGTCAAACTGACCACCGGCAGCCAGAATATCAAACTTTTCATGGGCTACTTCTTTTGCGGCAAAAACCGGGGTCTTCATAACGAGTACTATAAGGCGAATGCAAAATCGAAGGTGCTGACCGTGACCGGAGGTTCAAATCCGATGATCGACTACACCACCGTCAGCCTGGTGTCGACTACACCGGCCACCTTTGGCTGGGGTGACATCTTCGCCGTCAATTTCGAGACGGTGGCCGGTGTGGTGGAAACGCCGCTGAAAGATGCTGATAAGGTGTATATCTATGGCACGGCAATCTATGCCGACGGGAACGATTCGTCAGTTGTGGACGTAATCAGCGAAAAAACCCTCATGGAAAAAGTTGGCGGAACCTCCTGGCAGAAGTACATCTATCCGAAGCAATTCTTTAACCTTCCTGAGGGTGCAGTTATCAAAGAAGCTCATTTTCATTTCACCAATGAAGACAAGAGCATTGTGGTGCGAAACAGCTCCGGCGATGATTTTGTCATTACTGAAAGCTGTAATTGACCTTTTCCTTTTGTTCAGACTGTCATGGCAGTGGATATGCCATGACAGTCTTTTAAATTTGTGGTGTTATGAGTAAAAATTGTTGGTTGTTTATCAGCCTGATTTTGGCGCTTTTCACGGCATCGGCTTCACATGCCCAGACAGCCTGGTTTGCCGACGGTTACCACGGAGGCATTTACGGCCATTATCCGATGTGGCAGGCCCGTTTCATGGTGGATAAGCTCACAGGAAATCCCGGCTGGAAAATTAATCTTGAGATTGAACCCGAGACCTGGGATACCGTTTGTGTGAAGGATGCGGAAAATTTCAAAGCTTTTCAGGATTATTACGAAAAGGAAGGACGGTTTGGCCGGATCGAGTTTGTGAATCCCACTTATGCACAGCCTTACTGCTACAACGTTTCGGGCGAGAGCATCATTCGCCAGTTTGCATATGGAATCGCCAAAACCCGGGCGTATTTTCCGTCGGCCACTTTTCTCACTTATGCCGTAGAGGAGCCTTGTTTTACCAGCAGTCTTCCTGCTATTCTCAAGGGCTTCGGGTACAAATACGCGGTACTGCGCAATCCGAATACCTGCTGGGGCGGTTATACCAGCGCCTTCGGCCGGGATCTGGTTAACTGGATCGGGCCCGACGGAACCTCCTTGCCGGCAGTACCGCGATATGCCTGCGAGCGACTGTCGTCTTCATCGACCTGGCAAACGGAATCGTGGACCAATTCGAACGAATTTATTGCCGCCTGTTTCGCTGCCGGAGTGAAATACCCCGTCGGGATGACCTTTCAGGATGCAGGCTGGGATGGTGGTCCCTGGCGAAACGCTTATGAGCCGACGGTGTACACCACCTGGACAAGTTACATCGACATGATCAGGGACAAAGTGGAGCCGGTAGACTGGAAGTTTTCGCAGGAAGATATCAGGCCGGGCCTGGTTTGGGGAGCACAGGTGCTGCAAAAAATAGCGCAGCAGGTCCGGGCAAGCGAAAACCGCCTGATCGTGGCTGAAAAAATGGCTTCACTCGATTACCTGCTGAACGGCAAAGCCTGGCCTGCGGCCGACTTTGCCGAAGCGTGGAGAAACCTGATGCTGGCGCAGCACCACGACTGCTGGATCGTGCCTTACAACGGGAAGCCGGGCGACACCTGGGCCGATAAAGTGGGCAGGTGGACCACCACCGCGAACCGGATCGCCCGCGAGAAAATTGACGGGACGTTCAGCACAGAAAATGTTGCGGAATCGGGATCGATCCGCGTATTCAACACTTCAGGCGCCGGACGGACCAGTCTCGTGGCCATTGCTGTGCCCGACACCAACACGGATCCGGCGGTGTTTACGATGAAAGGGAAAGCGCTCCCTGTTCAGTTGGTGACCGGACCCGACGGTAAGCGTATGCTGACTTTTGAGGCCACGGTACCCGGCATGGGCTATGCAACCTTTATGCTGAAGAAGGCAAAAAAACCGGGTTCAAAGCCTGGTGCCCATGAGCTTTCCGGCGGCACGCTGAAAATCGAAACACCTTACTACTCGGCAGTGATCGATCCCGCGAAAGGCGGAACGATCACCAGTCTTATTGATAAAAAACATAGCAAACGGCAGCTCGTTGAACCAGGGAGGGTATTGAACGACCTTCGCGGGTATTTCTACCGTAAAGAGAAATTCCTGAATGGCTCAGATCATCCGGCCACAGTCACCCTAGTGGAAGACGGCGCTCTGTTCATCCGGGCGCGCGTCGACGGCCACATTGACGGTATCCCGTACAGCCAGCTGATCACCTTTGGCAAAAGCGATCCGCTGATCGGCTTCGAACTGACCATTCAATGGAACGGGCAACCGGCAATCGGAGCTTATGATCAAAGCCTCAATTATAAGGCAGAAGACCGGGAAAAAGCATTTTACGACGATAGTTACAAGTTGCATTTGCAGTTTCCGCTAAAAGCGATCGGAGAGAGGCTGTTCAAGAACGCCCCTTTCGACGTTTGTGAAAGTGGCCTGAAGGATACGCGCTATTCCAGTTGGGACAGCCTCCGGCACAATGTGATCCTGAACTGGGTGGATGTTGCCAATGCCGCGAACGACTACGGCATTGCCTTATTTTCCGATCATACCACAAGCTATCTTCATACCGGCGGCCTGCCGCTCGGACTTACCGTTCAGTATGCCGGGAAAGGATTGTGGGGACGGCATTACGGGACCGACGGGCCTACCCATCTCCGGTACGCTCTGCTTCCCCATGCCGGGAACTGGGAGCAGGCAGAAGTGGAAAATGTCTGCAACGACTGGAACGAGCCGCTGATTGCACGATATGTGACACCCGGCGACGAACCGTCAGAACGTTCATTGCTCCAGGTTAATGATAAGAATCTGCATGTTTCGGCCGTGTTCATGGAAGGCGAAGATTTGCTGGTCCGGCTTTACAACACATCGTCCGCGGCCCGGCAGCCGGATATCCGGTGGAATTGCTCCGCAGAAAGCACGAATCAGGTCGATCTGAACGGAAAAGTGACCAAAGCCGGCGGCAGCCGGTCGATTCCGCAATTTGGCTTTCAAACGTTAAGACTTATAAAACCAAAACTGAAATAAGATGGTCAGACCAATCATGATCACGGGGGTATGTGCCCTCCTGCTTGCCGGATGTCAGAATCAGGCTTTTAAAGACATCTGAGGCGGAGGCGTAAGAACCACCGACCATTGTTGCGTGAGCAAAATTTCAGTATTTTTGTGGTTAAATCAAAAACCAAAATGATACGAAGAACCTTTCTGGTTTTTATTCTTGCTGTCTTTCATTTTTGCATGGGATACGGACAGAATCAGTCAGACACAATTACCTACAGGATTGAAACAAACGACGGAAGTGCCTTTGTCGGTCATATCATTGCCGAAGATTCGCAGGCCCTTACCCTGAAAACAGCGGCTTATGGCGAGATTAAGATTTTGCGAGGCAACATTAAATCAAAAGTTGAAGTTAAAGAAGATCGGAGAGGGAACAAGGATTTTTGGTTACCCAATGTGCAGTCATCCAGCTATTTTCTTGTTCCGAATGCTTACGGGCTGGAAAAGGGATCGGCCTATTACAAGAATGTCTGGATCCTTTTCAATCAGTTTACTTACGGAATAGCCGATAACTTTTCAATAGGAGCGGGTACTGTTCCCTTGTTTCTTTTTGGAGGAAGCTCTACGCCTTTCTGGATCACACCAAAGCTTTCGATTCCGCTTGTTCAGGATCAGGTTAATCTTGCAGCAGGGGCTCTTTTAGGGACAGTTGTGGGTGAAGATAATGCATCATATGGAATTTTATATGGTACATCAACCTTCGGGTCCCGCGATAAGAACGTCAGCCTGGGTCTGGCATACGGCTTTGCAGATGATGAGTGGATGAATATACCGGTCATCAATATCAGCGGAATGTTCAGAACAGGTCCGAAAGGCTATTTCATCACGGAAAACCATATGATCACTTCCGATGGCGAAGTTGGGGTAATCTTTTCTGCAGGAGGAAGAAGTATGATCCGGAATGTCAGCCTCGATTACAGTTTATGGATCCCTTTTGGTCCGGATCAGGATTCATTTGTGGCTGTGCCGTTCCTGGGACTTACTGTCCCAATAGGAAGGAAGAAATAAAAATTGTGTAAGAGTTTCAGTCAACATCCGGATCTGGGTGTTAATTTTGCCTTACACTGCAGGTGTATCCGGCCGATCCGGATGGCCTGCCTCCTTTTCAGATTGTCTTCAACGGCTGACCAGTCACTTAAATGCCGGAACCGGATTGTATTGTTGCAAACGACTGCCAATTTCGCTGTCGCTTAACTCTTTATGCTTCCCTGCTTCCGAAAACTCTTTCACTTTTGTTCCCAATACAACATCACGGGCATCATTTGAGTGAAAATCCCGGAGGAATACCTCGACACTCCCGTGCGGAGAAATCTTCTTTATTTAATTCGCTCAGTCAGCAAGCTAAATCCCAAGTTTTAGGGATTGTTCAGACTTATTCGAAATAATAGTTTAGCAGCGAGTTTAAACCAGTTAATAAACAGATGAAAAGAGCATGATTGCGCGACTCCCGTCCGAGTTGATGTTTATCGGCGAGTTCCATACGTCGAAGTTCTTTAAAGAAGTGATGAAGTTTAATACAAATTATACATAGTTAAATTGAAAGGATAAACATATGAAGTGTACATTTAGTTTCGTCTTGCTTATTTTCCAGATAAGCGTTGCCATAGCCCAAAACGGAACCGTTTCAGGAACCATAAAGACCAGAGACGGACAGCCTGCAGAGTCGGTTAACGTGGGGCTGAAAGGTACTACGCTGGGTGCAATTGCTAATAAAAAAGGAAATTACGAAATTGTAAAGGTCCCGGAAGGGAACTACATCCTGAAAATATCCTTTATCGGGCTGGAGTCGAAGGAGCTTGCTGTCGAAGTCATTGCAGGGCAACCAACTGTGGTCCCTGAAATTGTGTTGAATGAAACCAGTCAAAAACTGGACGAAGTAATTATTTCTGCATCAAAAACTTATAAAGACAATTCGCTATCTTCTTCCATACGTTTAATGAGCCCCATACTTGAAACGCCGCAGAATATCCAGGTAGTAACCGGAAAAACACTGGAAGATCAACAAATCATCAGCATGAGCGATGGGGTTTTAAGGAATGTGAGCGGGGCAACCCGTATCGAACACTGGGGCGATATGTATACGAACATCACCATGCGCGGGTCTCAGATCCAGGCTTTTCGCAACGGGTTTAACGTGGTCAATTCATACTGGGGGCCGCTTACCGAGGACATGAGTTTTGTAGATCACATCGAGTTTGTAAAAGGCCCGGCTGGTTTTATGCTGGCCAACGGCGACCCCAGCGGTTTATACAATGTCGTGACCAAAAAACCGACAGGAATAAAGAAAGGTGAATTTACACTGACCACGGGAAGCTATGATCTGTATCGCGCCACCCTTGACCTTGACGGAAAATTAAGCCGTGACGGGCGTCTGCTTTACCGCTTAAACATAGCCGGTCAAAATAAAAATTCTCACCGTGCCAACGAATTCAACAACCGGTACAGCATTGCTCCGGTGGTCTCCTGGCAGCTTGACGACCGCACCCGGTTAACCCTGGAATATACCTTGCAACATTCAAGTATGTCGGATGTCGGGTCGTTTTATGTGTTCTCTACCGAAGGATATGCTACGTTACCTGTTGACTTTACCACCTTACCCCCGGGATTGGCTCCGACCATAACGAACGACCACAGTTTGTTCGTAAACTTCCGGCACGAGCTCAATAAAAACTGGAAATTAACCGCACAGGCCGGCTATTTCAATTTTAAGCAGGAAGGAAGTGATTTATGGCCTGCTGCTGTAAACGCTGACGGAACAATGATCCGTGCGCTTTCCTTCTGGGATGCAAAAAGTGAGATGACTTTGGGGCAGGTTTTCGTAAACGGGAAAGTGCAAACGGGTTCGGTAAGTCATGCTATCCTCAGTGGATTAGATGTCGGAACGAAAAACTATATGGCCGACTGGAGTCAGAATCACCTGTTAGATTCAGTCGGCGCAGAATTTAATACAGCCTCCCCAAACTATTCGCCACCCGTCAACGGCTATCCCATCCCCGACCGTACCCTGAACCTGAAAGCCCGGGCAGTTCAAAGTGGCGGACTGATCGATCAACGGTACACGGGGCTGTATCTTCAGGATGAATTAGGTTTTATGGAAAACAAGATCAGGCTCACACTTGCCGGAAGATATACTTTTGTCAGCCAATCGGCCTGGGGAGGCTCGCCCGATGAAGCCAAACATTTTTCTCCGCGCGTAGGATTAAGTGCGTCAATAGATAAACAGACATCGGTTTATGCACTTTACGATCAGGCCTTCACACCGCAGTCGGGCATCCTGTCCAATGGGAAAGATGTTCAGCCAATTACCGGAAACAATACTGAGTTCGGGATAAAGAAAGACTGGGGACAAGGACGCTGGAATACTACGCTGGCGCTCTATCGAATCAAAAAAAATAATGAATTGACTGCCGATCCCAACAGCGATCCCAATTCGGGCCTGAGTATTGAGCTGGGGCAGAAAGAAGCAAAGGGGATTGAATTCGATTTGCGCGGAGCGATCGTTCCGGGACTTAACCTGGTTGCCAACTACGCCTATACCGATTCGAAAGTAACCAAAGTAGCCGAGGGGGTGACTTCTGTCCGGGTGGGTGACGTGATCCCGGGATTTGCCAAACACACGGCCAACAGTTGGCTTAGCTACAAAACACAAAAAGGAGCCTTGAAAGGCACAGGAGTTTCGCTCGGCTTTACATATCTGGCTGACCGTGCTACTGCAACCTGGAGCAAAACCGGTGATATAAAGAACCTACCCAATTATTTTAAACTCGACGGCGGCATTTTCTGGGAAAAAGATAAGGTGAAGATTACTGCAAATGTGTTCAATATCTTAGACGAGTACCTCTACAGTGGCGGATATTACGAATACCTGCCCGCTTATTACTGGCAAACCGAAGCCCCGCGAAACTTCAGGTTAAGTCTTGCCTACCGCTTTTAAGCGGATTTCCGGATGGATCGCCCGATTGAAATTCTGTCCGGCCTTGCAGGGACGGAATTTCGATTTA
>JBDKTZ010000083.1:0-45308 GCA_039679975.1 Prolixibacteraceae bacterium | reverse complement strand
TAAATGAGATAATCACCAAACAGAAAATCCATCCTTTCCAGTACATTTTGGTGGGATTCGCCATACTCGTTTTTTACCTGCTGCTCCTTTCCATTTCCGAGCAGCTTGGATTCAATCCGGCTTACCTGATCGCAGCACTGTCGGTCACAACGCTGGTACTGGCTTATTCAAGGACTTTTCTGAAAACGTGGAGTAATTCGATCGTGCTCACACTGATCCTGGCGCTTTCGTTCGGATTCATTTTTGTATTGATGCAACTTGAGTCGTATGCATTACTGGCCGGCAGTATCGGATTATTCGTTATTCTCGGCCTGACCATGTTCCTGACCAGGAAGATCAACTGGTATGAAGAATAATATAAAGAGAGGGTGCCGGAAAAGACACCCTCTTTATTTAATTTAAAAATTTGTCGACATTAGCGGCAGCGACCTTTCCTGCCTGTATGGCATGAACCACCAGACTGGCTCCTCGTTCCACATCGCCCGCCGCGAATATTTTTTCAACCGAACTTTGTTTATTGGCGTTGACTTTCACGTTGCCGCGTTCGTCATATTCAACGCCCAGTTCTTCAAGAAGCCCCGAATGCACAGGACTGGTAAAACCCATTGAAAGCAATACCAGGTCTGCAGGAATGATTTGTTCGGTGCCGGGAATCTCATTCATGATCCATCTTCCCTTTTCATCCTTGTCCCAGTTCACCTCAACAATTTCAGCCTGTTTCACAACTCCGTTTTCCCCGATCAGTCTTCGGGTCGAAATTGCCCATTTCCGGTTGCAACCTTCTTCATGTGAGCTGGAAGTCCTCAGCGTATTGGGCCAATAGGGCCATGGATTATTACCGGCACGTTCAACCGGAGGTTTGGGCAGAATCTCGATTTGAGTGACGCTCGCCGCCTTTTGACGAATTGACGTTCCCACGCAATCCGAACCCGTATCTCCGCCTCCAATCACAAGCACATGTTTTCCTTCTGCCAGCAACCGGTCTTCATCTGCTATCTTTTTACCGGCAATTACTTTGTTTTGCTGGGTCAGAAAATCCATAGCAAAATAGACGCCCTGCAGGTCACGACCCTCCACTTTCAGGTCCCGGGCAGATTCAGCCCCCATTGCGAGCAGTACGGCGTCGAATTCAGACAACAGCTCTTCACGGGTCACATCGATCCCCACATGCACTTTTGTCCTGAAAATGATCCCTTCCGCTTTAAATACATTCAACCGGCGGTCTATAATCCCTTTATTCAGCTTGAAATCGGGGATACCATAACGCAGCAAACCGCCAACGGCATCATTCTTTTCAAAAACGGTTACCATATGCCCTGCCCGGTTCAGCAGGTCAGCAGCAGAAAGCCCTGCAGGACCAGATCCGATCACGGCTACTTTTTTACCGGTCCTGACTTTTGGCGGATTGGGAAGAATGTACCCCATCGAAAAAGCGCGTTCAACTGTTGCGCATTCATTTTCACGGATGGTTACCGGTTCTTCATGAATGGCAAGGACGCACGATTTCTCACAGGGGGCCGGACAAATCCGTCCGGTGATTTCCGGAAAGCTGTTTGTTGAATGAAGAATTTCATAAGCTTCCCTGTCATTTTTACGGTAAAGCGCATCCTGCCATTCGGGAATTTTACTTCCTACCGGACAACCCCAGTGGCAAAACGGAATACCGCAATCCATGCAACGGGATGCCTGTAACCTGCGGTCCTCTTCGTTCAGGGTCTGCTCAACTTCCCCGTAATCATATATTCGTTCGTGTAAAGGCCGGTAACCGCTTGTTTTACGCGCTACCTTAATAAAACCTTTTGGATCTCCCATAATATTCTTTCTCTTTTCAGTTTTTTATTTTTTATTACTCATGCCGGGTGGGATCATCTTCTGTCAGCTGCAGCTTTCGTTCTATTTCCCTCAGTTTCATTTCTTCCAGCACTTTCTTGTATTCGAACGGGATCACTTTCACAAACCGCGGAAGGTATTCGTCCCAGTTCGTCAATATTTTTGCAGCCAGCGAGCTCTGCGTATACAGCAGGTGTTTACTGATCATTTCCTGTAATTCATCCACGTCGGCGCGATCCTCAAGCTGGGAAAGCTCTACCAGTCCTTTGTTGCAGTAGTAATCGAAGTCGCCGTCCATATCGAGCACATAAGCGATTCCGCCGCTCATACCGGCAGCAAAGTTGCGCCCTGTTTTTCCGAGAACCACTACCCGGCCGCCGGTCATATATTCGCAACAATGATCGCCGGTGCCTTCAACAACCGCTCTTGCTCCCGAGTTACGCACACAGAAACGTTCTCCCGCCACTCCCCGAATGTATGCTTCTCCGCTTGTAGCTCCATAGAAGGTCGTATTCCCGATAATGATGTTTTCGGCCGGAACAAAAGTTGAACCGCTTGGAGGAACTGCAATAATTTTACCTCCCGAAAGGCCTTTGCCCGTGTAATCATTCGCATCACCTTCCAGCCTCAGCGTTACCCCTTTTACCAGGAATGCGCCGAAACTTTGCCCCGCGGTTCCGTTGAACGTACAGTTAATGGTATCTTCAGGAAGACCACCCTCGCCGTATCGCCTCGAGATTTCGCCCGAAAGCATCGCACCGATCGTACGGTCGGTATTGGCGACCGGATACGAAATCCAGACCTTTTCCTTGCCTTTGATCGCTTTACCTGCATCCAGGATCAGCTTATAGTCGAGGTGATCGTCTATCGATTTGATGTTCGGATAGGTCTGATGAATATCATATTCCTTCGCTTCTTCGGGCATATACAGGATCTTTGAAAAGTCGATATTCTTCATCTTCCAGTTGGTTACCTCCGGATTTACTTCCAGCAGGTCTGCCCTTCCCACCAGGTCATCGAATTTTTCGACGCCCATTTCAGCCATGATTTCCCGGACTTCTTCGGCCACAAAGCGGAAAAAATTGACCACATAATCGGCTTTCCCCAGGAACCGCTTCCGCAAATCCCTGTCCTGTGTGGCAATCCCGGCGGGACATGTATTCAGGTGGCACTTCCGCATCATGATACATCCCATGGTAATCAGCGCCGAAGTGGCAAATCCGAACTCTTCACCACCCAGACAACCGGCTACGATAACATCCCTGCCATTTTTCAGTTGCCCATCCACCTGAAGTTTTACCCTTCCGCGAAGATTATTCATTACCAGCGTCTGCTGAGCCTCTGCAATACCCATTTCCATCGGCAATCCGGCATGTTTGATTGAACTTGCGGGACTTGCTCCCGTACCGCCTTCACCTCCCGAAATGGTGATCAGATCGGCATAAGCTTTCGCCACACCGGCAGCGACGGTGCCTACCCCGGCCTCGGCGACCAGTTTCACGGAAACCTTTGCACGGGGATTGGTGACCTTCAGGTCATAAATCAACTGCGCCAGGTCCTCGATCGAATAAATATCGTGGTGAGGCGGCGGTGAGATCAAGGTGATCCCCGGTGTGGAATTACGCGTTTTGGCAATGATCTTATTGACCTTAAAGCCAGGCAGCTGTCCACCTTCGCCCGGCTTGGCACCCTGACAGATCTTGATCTGCAACTCGTGCGCATTCATCAAGTAATTATTCGTTACTCCGAAACGGCCTGAAGCAACCTGTTTAATGGCGCTTTGTCTGGTTGTTCCGAAACGTTCGGCATCTTCGCCTCCCTCGCCCGTGTTGCTTCGGCCCCCAATCGTATTCATCGCGATTGCAAGCGTTTCATGCGCCTCCTTGCTGATCGAGCCATACGACATGGCGCCTGTCACAAAACGTTTCATGATCGCCTCGACAGGTTCAACCCTGCTGAGCGGGATCGGATTCTTTTTATAATTGAAACAACCCCTGATAAAAGCCGGTTTCCGGTTATCCTGCTGGATCAGCTTGCTGTATTCCTTGTATTTGCTGTAATCGTTGGCACGTGTTGCCCACTGAAGCAAACCAATAGCTTCAGGGTTCCAGGCGTGATGTTCGCCATATTTCCGCCAGGCATAAACGCCCGAATTCTCGAAATGGAATAATCCGTTTGAAGCTGGCTTCCGGTATGCCGCCCCGTGCATACGCCGGTACTCCTCTGCAATTTCCGGAAACCCGATTCCGCTCAGCCTCGAAGCCGTACCCGTAAAATATTTATCGGTCAGCTCCCTGCTCACCCCGATGGCTTCGAACATCTGCGCCCCATGATAAGACCGCAGGGTCGATATCCCCATTTTAGACATGATCTTCAGTAAACCCTTATCGATTGCTTTCATGTAGTTGGTGCGGGCAATCTTGTAATCGATGTCAATCTTCCCTTCTTTCACCATGTAATCGATAGCGGCATAAGCCATGTATGGGTTAATGACACTGGCGCCATAGCCCAGCAAAAGTGCAAAATGATTCACTTCCCGAGGCTCGGCCGACTCAACAATAATACCTACCTGCATCCGTTTCTTCTTCCCGATAAGATGATGGTGAACAGCCGCTACCGCCAGTAACGACGGAATAGGAGCATTCTCCTCATCGACCTGACGATCGGATAAAATAATGAAGTTCTTTTTTTCATCCACTGCTTTTTCGGCCATCGTCAGCATTTGTTCAAACGCCCTGGTAAAGCCCGCCTCTCCTTCTTTTACCGGGAAAACCATAGGGATAGTCTGATGAGTGAACATTTCATCCTTCAGATCTTTGATCTTGCCCAGATCGGTATTGGTGATCAGGGGACTGTCAAATTTGATCAGTTTGCAGTGATTCTGACTTTCTTTTAAAATATTCGAATGTAACGATCCGATATAGTTGGTAAGCGACATCACCAGCCCTTCCCTGATCGGATCAATAGCCGGATTGGTCACCTGCGCGAACATCTGTTTAAAGTAGTTAAAGAAACGCTGTGGCTGCGCCGAAAAGACCGCAATCGGCGTATCATTGCCCATCGAGCTGGTTGCTTCCGCTCCGGAAGTAGCCATTCCATGGATCAGCTCATACATGTCTTCCTTTGAATAGGTAAAGACCCTGGCGAGCGTTTCAAAATGGTCCAGTTCGGAAGGAACCCGTTGCTTCACTTTGATATCCCTCATCCGGATGCGGTTAGCTTTCAGCCACATTTCATAAGGATTCCGCTGACTAAGCTGTTCCTTGACTTCTTTATCAGGAATGATGATGCCCAGTTTGGTATCGATAAGCATGATCTTCCCCGGACGAAGACGTCCCTTTTCCTTGATCTCTTCGGGAGCAAATTGCTGAACCCCGACTTCCGAGCCCATCACGATCAAATCATTTTTGGTGATCACGTACCGCGAAGGCCGCAACCCGTTCCGGTCGAGCGTACCCCCGATATAACGCCCGTCCGAAAACACCATAGAGGCCGGGCCATCCCACGGTTCCATAATCAGGGAATGATATTCATAGAAAGCTTTTAAACTTTCCGGAATGGGATTCTTCTCATTGTACGATTCCGGGATCATCATACATAAAGCGTGATGAAGGGAACGTCCGGTCATATGCAGAAATTCCAGCACATTGTCAAACGATGCGGAATCCGACTTTCCTTCTTCGATCACCGGCAGGATTTTTTTCAGATCTTCACCGAATATTTCTGATTTCAGCAACGCTTCACGCGCCTGCATCCATTTACGGTTACCTTTCACCGTATTGATCTCACCGTTATGCGCCAGGTACCGGAATGGCTGCGCGAGGTCCCAGGTCGGAAACGTGTTTGTACTGAAACGCGAATGTACAAGGGCAATCGCTGATTTAAATTCGGGGTGTTCAATATCCTTATAATAACTCCTCAGCTGTGCCGGAGTGAGCATTCCTTTATATACAATCACTTTTGACGAAAAACTCGGCTGATAAAATGCCTCCTTCTGTTCAAGCGCGGAATTGGCGACTGCATGCTCAGCCAGTTTCCTGATAATATATAATTTTCGCTCCAAAGCTTCCTGCTCCAGGTTCGCCTTCACAAAAACCTGCTTCACGACCGGCTCCGTCTTCTTTGCAATTTCACCGGGCGCTGAACTGTCCACAGGAACGTCCCGATACGCGATCAGTTCGAGCCCTTCGTCCTGGATATATTTAGTCAGAATATCCAGGCAAATATCAGCTTCACTGCTTCTCTGAGGGAGGAAGACCAATCCTGTTCCGTACCGGCCGCGTTCAGGAAGAGGGATCTTTAAAATATCTTTAAAATACAGATGCGGAATCTGCATCAAAATACCTGCACCGTCACCGGTGGTATTGTCAGCGCTGGTCGCACCGCGGTGATCCAGATTCTCAAGCACGCTCAACCCACGCATGACGATATCATGGGAAGCTTCTCCCTTAATATGCGCCACAAATCCAATCCCGCAATTATCATGCTCATTGGCTGAGTCGTACATGCCCTGAGCCTTTGGAAATCTTAATTGCATTTTATTTCTCCTTTCAAAATTTAAACCCCTCTTATATTATTCTGATCCTATGCTTGTTTAGTCTAACATTAGCACAAAACCATTAAATAGATCACTAAATTTACAAACTATCATAAAAACATACCAAATCCTAACGAAGTGAAGCAAAAATAGCCAAAAAACAAACAACATCAAATTTCACAGAAGAAAAATGTAATTGTATAACATACCGTTAACAATTCGTTCCGGCATATTATAAACAAATAATTAATAATGAGGTTTTTACAGAGATAACGAAGGCCACGTAAAAAGCGTGGCCTTCGTTATAAAATAACATTCAATTAACAGTGGATTATCCAAGCAACTTGTTGATGGCCCGTTCAGTTCTTTCAAAATTAAACTGACTGACCACGGAATGCATTTTTTCTTCAATATCGGACAAGCATAAATTTCCGATACTCCCGGCATGCGTATGTTCTATTTTCTTAACGGGCGCATAGCTCCCCGACTGGATCTCCATTCCTATTTTCTTATATGCATCCCTGAAAGGAACGCCCTGCATCACAAGGCGATTGACATCTTCCACGCTGTATACGTAGCGATATCGATCGTCGTCGAGGATATTGTCTTTAACCACCATTTCCGAAAGAGCGAATGCGGCTATTTCCATACAGCTTTTCAATTCGTCGAACGCCGGAAGGAAAGTCTCCTTCACCAACTGCAAATCGCGGAAATAACCACTGGGAAGATTATTGGTTATCAGGGTGATCTGTGCCGGTAACGACTGGATTTTATTACAATGCGAACGTAAAAGTTCGAAAACGTCCGGATTCTTCTTATGTGGCATGATACTCGAACCTGTCGTCAATTCCTCGGGAAGCCTGAGAAACCCAAAATTCTGACTCATGAACAGGCAAACATCAAATGCCATCCTGGAAAGCGTCGCTGCAATTGAGGACAAGGCAAAAGCAACTGTTTTTTCCATTTTTCCGCGCCCCATCTGAGCATAAATCACATTGTAGTTCATCTGTTCAAAGCCGAGAAGATCGGTGGTCATCTGGCGGTCGAGCGGGAAAGAAGAACCGTAACCGGCAGCCGATCCAAGCGGATTCTGGTTGGTGATCCGGTAAGCTGCCTGTAAAAGCAGAAAATCGTCAGTCAGGCTTTCGGCATACGCGCTGAACCATAAACCGAATGAAGAAGGCATAGCCACCTGTAAATGCGTATAACCCGGCATCAGGAAACCTTTATACCGTTCAGCCTGCCGGATCAGGATGTCAAAAAGCTTTTTGCCCGACTCGACGATTTCACGGATTTCATTCCTGGTAAATAATTTCAGGTCGAGCAGCACCTGATCATACCTTGAACGGCCGCTATGGATCTTTTTTCCAATATCACCCAGTTTTCTGGTCAACATGGTCTCTACCTGAGAGTGAACATCTTCAATTCCGTCCTCAATCGTAAATTCGCCGCGTTCAGCGACCTGATACAGCAACTTCAACTCAGCCAGCAACTTGTCCAGTTCCTCTCTCTCCAGCAACCGAATGGACTCCAGCATGATCGCGTGCGCCATTGAACCCAAAATATCATATTTTGCCAGATACAGATCCATTTCCCGGTCCTTTCCGATCGTGAATGACTCGATGAGTTTATTAATCGAATACCCCTTATCCCAAAGTTTCATTTTTAACGAATTTTGCTCAAAGATAAAGAATTCCCCAAAAACCTGTCTGTTCATAAACCTTTGGATACATCGCACATCATTGCTGTTCCTTAAAGGGATTGTCAGGAAACCGCTTTATTCCTTCTGTTTTTTTTAAATGAAAGCCGGATCCACAAATCATAGTGATATATTTATGCGTTATTTTATATCATTTTTCTATTCAATGTTAATTTTTTGTGTCTTTTTATTATTTAATATCAATTTATATATTATTTTGACAAAATGACATGAATCAGGATAAATTCGGGAGTATAAAATATTGCTTTTCTACAGTACACCCCCATAAAAATAGGGTATCTAATTACAAATTGTCAGTTAATTTGACACAGTACCCTAATTTTAATGACTATTTGATTGTTAATTTTGCATTAATTTAAGGAATACCCCCATTTTTTATCATCTTTCTATAAAAATATCTCTATTTTTGAAACCGAGTCAAAAAAGAAGGCAAATTCCAAGACAGACACGAAAGGCAAAAATTCCTATACAGATCAGAAAATAAATATTTCTAGTTATATCAGTTTAACCCTTAAATTCTACAAACATGAAAAGAACTGTTAAATTTTTCGTTTTGGGACTGGCAACGATTTTTGCGTTGAGTGCCCAGGCACAGGAGAGTTCCTGGACTGCAGGAGTGGATCTGTACAGCAATTATATCTGGCGCGGTACAAAATATGGTACAGGTCCTGCCATCCAACCCTCCGTCAAATTCAATACCGGAGGATTGAACATTGGAGTATGGGGTTCTTTCGATTCAAATGGATACACCGAAGTGGATCCCTACATTTCTTATAGTTTTTCGAATGGACTGAGCCTGGGTCTGACCAACTACTATTATCCCGGGTCTGCTGCGGAGGGGACTTCCCTTTTTAAAGAAGATGCTAATGCTTATGAAATAAACGCAGGTTATACGACGGGAGGATTGAGCCTGAGTGCAAATTATATCCTGAATGAAGCCCCGATCGCTGCTTCGGCAGGAGAAGATCTTTATTTCCAGGCGGGTTATGCCTTCGAAAAGTTCAGTCTTTTGGTTGGCGCCGGTGACGGATGGCATACTTCAGACGGGGAGTTCAATGTCTGTAATATCGGGATAGGTACCAGCAAAGAAATCAAGATCACAGACAGTTTCTCGATTCCAGTCAGCGGACAGGTGATCCTGAATCCGGAAAGGGAGCAATTATATGTAGTTGTAGGAATCTCTTTGTAAACCTCTACAGGGATCAAAAAAGATACGATTAAAAATTGAAAAAATAAACAAATGAAACGAATCGATACGATTATCAGAAAAACAAAATTCGATGATGTACATGAGGCACTCCGTGAGGCCGGGATCGAATTCTTTTCTTTCTGGGATGTCCGCGGAATAGGGCAAACCAGAGAAGAACGTGCATACCGTGGTGTGGTTTACGATACGAGTACAATTGAACGGACCATGTTGTCGATCATCGTTCGCGACAAAAATGTTGAAAAGACGGTTTTAGCCATTATGAAATCTGCCCGTACCGGTGAGATTGGTGACGGTAAAATCTTTGTATCCTCCATCGAAGAGTCATACAGGATCCGCACAGGTGAATTCGGAGATGAATCCCTGTTTATCAAGGGGTTAGAGGAATAAATCATACAGAAATAGTAAAGAATCATGGAAGAAACATTAACATTGGATAGTTTAGCCAAATCCGCAGCGGATCTGGCCATGTCGATCGATACTGTATGGGTACTCGTTGCCGCAGCCCTGGTGTTCTTCATGCAGGCGGGATTTGCCTTCGTGGAAGCCGGTTTTACCCGGTCAAAGAATACCGTCAATATCCTGTATAAAAACCTGATGGATTTTGCCATTGGATCAATTGTATTCTGGTTGGTTGGCTTCAGCCTGATGTTTGGAGCCGATACGGCAGGAGGATTTATAGGAAGCCCGTCAATTTTTAACATGGATATCTGGAAAGGAGGAATACCGATCGAAGCATTCCTGATGTTCCAGACCGTATTTGCTGCCACAGCCGCTACGATTGTTTCAGGAGCAATGGCCGAACGGACAGAGTTCAAATCCTACCTGTTCTATTCACTGATCATCTCGCTGGTGATCTATCCCATCTCCGGTCACTGGACCTGGGGCGGAGGCTGGTTAGCCCAGTTATCGACTCCGTTTCACGATTTCGCCGGTTCAACGGTAGTCCATATGTTAGGTGGCATGATTGCCCTTACCGGTGCAATAGCATTAGGTCCACGCATCGGAAAATATAAAGGGAAAACGGTACACGCCATTCCGGGGCACAATATTCCTTACGGGGTACTGGGTGTGTTTATCCTGTGGATTGGCTGGTTCGGATTTAATCCGGGCTCTCAGTTAGCCGCTTCGGGCAGTACGAATGCAACAGCGATCTCTCATATTTTTATTACCACGAACCTGGCCGGAGCAGCCGGTACCTGTACCGCACTCCTCATCAGCTGGTTCCGTTTCAAGAAACCCAGTCTCAGCTTTGCGCTAAACGGAGCCCTGGCAGGCCTGGTGGCTATTACGGCAGGATGCGATGCGGTCACTAATGGCGGCGCGTTAATCATCGGAGCAATTGCCGGTATAGTTCTTGTCTATTCCGTCACATTTATTGACAGCGTACTGCGCATTGACGATCCGGTTGGAGCAATCTCTGTTCATGGCGTGTGCGGTGCCCTAGGAACGATTCTCGTGGGATTGTTTGCTAAAAATGGCGGACTATTTTACGGAGGGGGATCCAGTCAGCTGATATCCCAGTTAATTGGAGTGGTATCAACTGCAGCATGGGCTTTGACCTGCGGATTTATCCTCTTCAAAATCCTCAAACTGACCGTCGGTTTACGCGTTCCCAAGCGGATTGAAGAAGAAGGTCTTGATATTTATGAACATGGGGAAACAGCTTACAATTAAAAATTCCTTCAGCCTTTAAGTCTGTAGCTTTCCCCGGAGGGCCTGTTTTGCAGGCCCTCCTTCATTTTGGAATCAGATGAATCAGCTATCCTGGAACAAACAACATCAGACGGTCGACTGGATGTATCCCGATCAGTCTAAGAAATTAACACACTTCTTATTATTACCTATATTATATGTCTATTTGTATTATTAAATTTGTGTTATTAATACATAAATTCACAATAATCCTATTTTTTATGTCATTTTTCCAAAAAAAATAATTATTTTTGCACAAGGTTCAATATGAGCCGTACCTCAGCCAACGGAGTATGGCAGATTCGGAGTATCAACTAATAAATTATAAACATGAAAAAAATCGAAGCAATCATTCGCAAGTCAAAGTTCGAAGTTGTTCGGAAAGCTTTACATGAAGCTGATATTGACTTTCTTTCCTGGTGGGAGGTAAAAGGCCAGGGAACAGCAAAACAAGGTCTTATTTTCAGAGGAATAGCTTACGACGTCAATGCTGTTGAACGAATACATCTTTCATTTGTAGTCCGTGAGGTAAATGTTCAAAAATCGATTGATGCCATTTTGAAAGCAGCCTATACCGGAGAAAGCGGCGACGGAAGGATTTTTGTTTCAGGTATCGAACAATCGATCAGAATCAGAACCGGGGATCATGGAGACGAGTCTTTATACGATAAACCTCAATAGGATAGACTTATACTCCCATATATCCCCAACGATAAACAATACAATTTTCTGATTATATCAAGTTATATCGTGGATTTCCGGTTTACTCCAAGTCATTTCATGGATTTCACAAGCCTGATTTCATTGACCTTAAAAAAAGAAAATCATACAAAATGAAACACAAAATAGCAAAATTTATTGCCATGCTATTCATGGCATTGACCTGTCCTTTCCGGGTTTTCGCCCAGGGCAGTGCAGTACCTGAACTGAATAGCGGCGATACCGCATGGATCATCGTAGCAACCGTTCTGGTTTTAATGATGACCATCCCCGGATTGGCATTGTTTTATGGTGGTCTGGTGAGAAGAAAAAACGTCTTAAGTATCCTGATGCAATGTCTGATTCTGACTTCAGTAATCAGTATCGAATGGGTTCTTGTTGGATACAGCCTGGCTTTCACGTCTGCCGAAGGCGGATTAAATGCCTTCATCGGTGGATTTGACAAAGCCTTTTTGAGCGGGATTGGTGTGAACGACCTGCTCAGCGGCTATGGGATCCCGGAGATCTTATTTGTTTTATTCCAGGCTATGTTTGCAGTCATTACGCCAGCCTTGATCATCGGAGCGTTCGCCGAAAGGATCAAATTTTCGGGATTCCTGCTATTTTCAGTCCTGTGGGCCTTATTTGTATACAATCCGGTAGCGCACTGGGTTTGGGGAGGAGGATGGATATTCAGGCTCGGAGCGCTCGATTTTGCAGGTGGTACTGTCGTTCATGTGAATGCAGGGATCTCTGCCCTGATCATGGTACTTTTGCTCGGTAAAAGAACAGGCTTCGGGTTACAAAACGGAGGTCCGATCACTCCTCATAATATTCCGCTTGTAGTTATCGGTACGGCATTACTGTGGCTGGGCTGGATGGGATTCAACGCCGGCAGCGGGCTGGCCGCGAACGGGTTGGCCGCAAGCGCGTTTCTTGTCACCCATATTGCAGCCGCGACCGCCGCACTGGTATGGTCAGTTCTGGAATGGATCATTAACAAAAAACCGACGATAGTAGGTTTTTGTACAGGAGCAGTGGCCGGACTGGTAGCCATAACGCCTGCCGCAGGTTCGTCAGATATTCTTGGAGCCTTTGTGATTGGTATAGCAACCGCACTGATCTGCTTCTTCATGGTAGCTTATGTGAAACCACGGTTAGGCTATGATGATTCGCTGGACGCCTTCGGTGTACATGGGGTCGGCGGGGTAATCGGTTCAATTCTGACCGGCGTATTTGCAACACAACTCGTCACCGGGGGAGCCCAGGGAGCTCTTTACGGAGACTGGCGGCAGTTGTGGGTACAGGTCGTAGCCACAGCGGCTACGGTTGTCTACAGCGCAGTGGTCACATTCATATTGTTCAAACTAGTTGATAAGATTGTTGGGATCAGGGCAAGCGCGGCAAATGAATCGGATGGTCTGGACATCTCCCAGCATGGGGAAATTGCTTATGATCTCTGATATACATCTTGGGGAGACAGCTTACAATTAATAATTCCTTCAACTTTTAAGTCTGTAGCTTTTCCCGGGGGCCTGCAATCGCAGGCCCTTTTTGCATGGAGCCATGAAGCGGTTACAAGGGTACAGGGTACCAGGGTTACAGGGTGCTCTTACCTTGCCACCTTGCTACCTTTCCATCCTCTTCCGGTTTCCCATCTCCCGTCTCCGTTCTCCTTTTCCTCTGTGCCCTATGCCTTGTAGGCATCCCAGGGCTTGATCCTGATATCTTCCGGCTTATACTTGCAAATGGCATAAATAAAGGCGCTTGCCACACGCGCATTGGTAATGAGCGGAATATTGTAATCGATCGAATTGCGGCGGATACGGTAGCCGTTGCTTAGCTCCCTTTTGGTATAGTTCTTCGGGATATTGATCACCAGATCAATCTTTTTTTCTTTCAGGTAATCGATCGTGTTTGGTTTCTGATCTTCTTCGTCGGGCCAGTGCAACAAGGTCGAATCGACTTTGTTTTCCCGAAGAAAACGATGTGTTCCTTCGGTTGCATAAATATTGAAGCCTCTTTCCATCAGCATTTTTGCACTACTCAGGAGCTCCAATTTTGAACGGGCCTGCCCGGACGAGATCAAAATGTTCTTTTTGGGATATCTGTATCCTACCGAAAGCATGGCTTTAAGCAGCGCTTCGTAGAAATTTTCACCGATACAGCCTACCTCGCCGGTCGACGACATGTCCACTCCAAGTACAGGGTCTGCATTCAAGAGGCGGGCAAACGAAAACTGCGGCGCCTTCACGCCTACGTAATCGAGCTCAAAAAGCGACTTGTCCGGCTTTTGATAAGGAAGTCCCAGCATCACCTGCGTGGCAATTTCGATCAGGTTGATCTTCATGACCTTCGAAACAAAAGGAAAACTGCGCGATGCTCTCAGATTACATTCAATTACTTTAATGTCATTATCCTTTGCCAGGAACTGGATGTTAAAGGGACCTGAAATTTCAAGCGCTTTGGCGATCTGCCGCGAGATCTTCTTCACGCGTCTGATGGTCTCCACATATAATTTCTGAGGAGGGAATACAATTGTCGCATCGCCTGAGTGTACCCCGGCAAACTCGACATGTTCTGAAATGGCATAAGCCACCATATCGCCTTTGTCGGCAACAGCATCGACTTCAATTTCCTTGGCCATTTCAATAAACTCGCTCACTACCACCGGATGTTCCTTCGACACATCGGCAGCCATTTGCAGAAAGTGATCGAGCTGGTCGAAGTTGGAAACCACATTCATGGCTGCACCTGAAAGTACATACGAAGGCCTGATAAGTACCGGGAATCCAACTACGTCAATAAATTTATAAATATCTTCCTTGCTGGTCAGTTCATTCCATCTGGGCTGATCTACCTCCAGGCGGTCAAGCAACGAGCTGAATTTCTGCCGGTCTTCAGCGTTATCAATTTTCAGGGCAGAGGTTCCCATGATCGGCACATGTTCTTTATCCAGCCTTATGGCCAGGTTGTTGGGAATCTGACCGCCCACTGAAAGGATAACGCCCCTTGGATTTTCCAGATCCACGATATCCATGACCCGTTCAAACGAAAGCTCGTCAAAGAAAAGCCGGTCGCATGAATCATAATCGGTACTGACTGTTTCCGGGTTATAATTGATCATCACAGCCCGTAAACCATCTTTGCGGATGGTGTTGATTGCGTTTACCGAGCACCAGTCAAATTCCACGGAACTACCGATCCGGTAAGCGCCCGAACCCAACACGATGACCGACTGATTATCGTTCATGAATTGAACATCATGTTCGCAACCATGGTAAGTCAGGTACAAATAATTGGTCTGTGCCGGATACTCACCGGCAAGGGTATCGATTTGCTTAACGTAAGGAACAATGTTTTTTGATTTCCGGTAGTTCCTGATCTCCATTAAATGTCCATTGATCTCCCTTCCGGTAGTCTTTAGTACCAGTCGTCCGATCTGGAAGTCTGAGAACCCGGCTTTTTTTGCATCGAGTAACAACTCCGGCTGAAGATCTTCCAGCGAATTAAACTTTAACAACTCCAGTTTAAGTGAATAAATCGCCTGCAACTTATGAAGGAACCAGCGGTCAATTTTTGTTTTTTCATAAATTTCATCGATCGAATAGCCTTTCCCGAAAGCGGCGGCTATGGCAAAAATCCGTCGATCGGTCGGGAACTGAAGCTCCTGATCGATCTGCTCGATCGTAATTTCTTCTTTATTCCCCACAAATCCGTGCATTCCGACTCCGACCATCCGGATCCCCTTCTGAATCGCTTCTTCAAAACTGCGGCCTATAGCCATGATCTCTCCTACCGATTTCATTGAACTGCCCAGGTTTTTTGACACGCCCGAGAATTTGTTCAGGTCCCAGCGGGGTATTTTGCAAACCACGTAATCCAACGCCGGTTCAAAACAGGCAGTAGTTACTTTGGTAACTGAATTCTTCAGTTCATGCAAACCATATCCCAGTCCGAGCTTGGCAGCGACAAAGGCCAGCGGATAACCGGTTGCCTTGGATGCCAGCGCCGATGAGCGCGACAAGCGGGCATTCACTTCGATCACCCGGTAATCTTCCGAATTCGGATCAAGTGCAAACTGCACATTACACTCGCCGATGATCCCGATATGACGGATAATTTTGATTGAAACGGCCCGCAGTTTATGATATTCAGCATTCGACAATGTTTGCGATGGCGCCACAACGATACTTTCTCCCGTGTGAATACCCAGCGGGTCAAAGTTTTCCATATTGCAAACCGTGATACAATTATCGTACTTATCACGGACCACTTCATATTCCACTTCCTTCCAGCCTTTCAACGATTCTTCAACCAGGATCTGCGGAGAGTAAGAAAAAGCGCTGGATGCCAGTTTTTCAAGCTCTGCATTATTGGTGCAAAAGCCGCTGCCCAGCCCCCCTAAGGTATAAGCAGCCCGGATAATAATAGGAAAGCCCAGTTTTTCTGCGGCTTTTCTTGCTTCGTCCATATTGATACAGGCAATACTGCGCGGCGTCCCGACCTGGATTTCGGCAAGTTTTCCGGAAAATATCTCACGGTCTTCGGTATCAATGATTGCCTGAACAGGCGTTCCCACGACCTGTATATTATACTTTTCAAATATGCCCTGCCGGAACAACTCGACCCCGCAATTCAAGGCCGTTTGCCCGCCAAAGGCAAGAAGAATCCCGTCAGGGTTTTCCTTTTTAATAACCTGTTCCACAAAATAAGCCGTCACCGGAAGGAAATAAATCCGGTCGGCGATTTCGGACGATGTCTGGATCGTGGCAATGTTGGGATTGATCAGGATCGTTTCAACACCCTCTTCCTTCAGCGCCTTCAGGGCCTGCGAACCGGAGTAGTCAAACTCTCCGGCTTCCCCGATTTTCAGGGCTCCGGAACCAAGAACGATCACTTTCTTTATACTGGTATTTAATCTTGCCATGCTGTCAAACTGTTAATATGCAAAAATTGTAAAACTGTCAAATTATAAATCGGATACAGGGATGCAGGGTTGCAGGGTTTCCGTCCTCCTTTTTCCGGTTTCCGGCCTCCCTTCTCCTCTATGCCCTATGCTCTTACCCTCCTACCCTGCCACCTTTTTACCCTCTTCCTGTTTCCGGTCTCCCGTCTCCGGTTTCCCGTCTCCGGCTCTTTTTGATATTTCCGATAAACTCGTCGAAAAGGTAGTCGGTATCGACTGGTCCGCTCGATGCTTCGGGGTGAAACTGCGTCGAGAAGAAGGGTTTGGATTTGTGCCTGATCCCCTCATTGGTCTGATCATTCACGTTGACAAACAAAGGCTCCCAATCGTCTGGCAAGGTTTCAGTGGCTACAGCATAGCCATGATTCTGAGAGGTAATAAAGCACCGGTCAGTGCCTGTGAGCAACACCGGCTGGTTATGGCTGCGGTGCCCGTATTTCAGCTTGTAGGTATCACCTCCTGCAGCGCGGGCCAGCAACTGGTTTCCCAGACAAATTCCCATGATGGGCTTTCCGATGGCCAATGCCTTTGCCAGATAGCCCACGGTTTTATCACACATAGCCGGATCACCCGGACCATTTGAAATAAATATGCCGTCGAAATCCTCCCCCGTGTAATCATAATCCCACGGAACGCGGATCACTGTGGCATTTCTTCGCAAAAGGCAACGGATGATGTTATTCTTCACTCCACAATCGACCAACACCACCTTGTATTCTCCGCTCCCGTATACTTCACGCGTCGTGGTACTGGCCAAAGCTACCAGATTTTCCTTGTTCGGATCATAAAAATCAATTTCTTCTTCTTCGAATTCAATCTTACCGAGCATGGAACCTTTTTCCCTTAAAATTTTGGTCAGTGCGCGGGTATCAATACCACTGAGACCCGGAACCTGCCATTCCTTTAACCACGCGCCCAGGCTTTTCTTCGCGTTCCAGTGGCTGTATTCCTCCGAATAATCGGAAATGATCAACCCGCTGACGTGAACCTTTTTCGATTCATAATACTCGTGAATACCCTCCTTTTCCAAATCGGAAGGTACGCCGTAATTACCAATCAACGGATAGGTTGAGACTAATATCTGACCCGTATATGAAGGATCTGTTAAACTTTCGGGGTACCCGGTCATTGCCGTATAAAAAACCACCTCTCCGGCTATCGATTTTTCATAACCGAACGATTTTCCCTCAAAACGGGTTCCGTCCTCCAAAACTAAACTGACTTTTTTTGCCTTTACCATTTTCTGATCACTTATTATTTAAAAAAAATGCGTCTGGCTACTGATGTAGGGCAAACGCATTGTGCTCAATTTTTTTAGTCTGATATCTTATATCCACCATCTTCCTCTATTATTCCGGTATACGGATCCGGTACTTTCAGGAAATCCTCCTGACGAATCCGCTACAAAAATAAAAATTATTCTGAAATAAAATTTGTTTTTCTTATAAAATGAATAAATTTGCAAGCAATTTGTATTTATATACAGAATATGAAAAATCGCACGCAAAGGCAACTGACTATAAAGAAGATCATCGGCTCCATGACTATCGACAGTCAGGAGAAGCTGCTGAACGAGCTTCATAGCCAGGGATATGAAATGACCCAGGCAACTTTGTCGCGCGATTTAAAGATCCTGAAAGTGGCCAAAGTTCCCAACGGAAAACAAGGTTACAGATACATCATTCCGGAAGGGATTACTGCAAGCCAGCCGGTGAATAAGGCAAATTTCCTTGCCGATGGCTTTCGTGACATTCAGTTTTCCGGAAATCTGGCCATTATCAAAACCCAACCGGGTTATGCAAGCAGCATTGCGGTGGTACTGGACAGCGCTGAGCCTTATGAGATCCTGGGAACAATTGCCGGTGACGACACAATTTTGATAGTCATGCGTGAAGGGATTACACGAGGCGATTTAAAAAACAGTTTAATATTAATCATGCCGAAATTGCAGGAAAAGATTTCCCTTGAATAAGGCGACTGATGTAAAAATAATCGATTTGAATATGAAGAGGATAGAAGACATAAAGGTAATGGTGGCAAATGTCTCCCATATGAAATACACGTCGGAGATCAATGACACCATCGATGCGGCATCGAAAGAGAGGGGAACGGGTATCGCCAGAAGAACCGACGAATACATTAATAATAAGATGCTGGAAGGGAAAGCCATCATCGCGATGGATGGGGATGAGTTTGCAGGCTTCTGCTATATTGAATCGTGGGGACATAACCGCTTTGTGGCCAACTCCGGACTGATCGTAAAGAAAGAATACCGCGGCTGTGGTCTCGCCAAAGAAATCAAAAAGAAAGCCTTTCAGTTGTCAAGGACGAAATTCCCGGATGCCAAAATATTTGGATTGACCACCGGTTTGGCCGTGATGAAAATCAATCATGAGCTGGGCTATCGGCCGGTCACCTTTTCGGAGCTGACCGACGATGATGCTTTCTGGAAAGGTTGCCAGAGCTGCGTGAATTATGACATTCTACAGCGGACCAACCGTACAAAATGCCTTTGCACCGGGATGCTTTATGATCCGGCATGGGAAAAAGAGAAGGTTCAGGCCGAACCCAAAAGCAAACGGATTTCACTACTGGAAATGATTGGCAGACTGAAGCCGAAGAACGGGACGAACGGAAGGGAATCAGGACTGGGTCTCTTCAAAAAGGCAAAGCAGGCGTAACGGAGACCGGAGACCGGAGACCGGAGAAGGGAGAAGGGAGACCGGAAGAGGGTGGAAAGGTGGCAAGGTAAGAACACCTTGGAACCCTGGAACCTTGCAACCCCGAATATTTACGAATAGTTAGGAGCAAAAAACAACAAATCCAATACACGATGAAAGAAAAGGTTGTACTGGCATACAGTGGAGGTTTGGATACTTCATTTTGTGCAAAATACCTGTCCGAAGAAAAAGGTCTGGACGTTTATACCGCCATTGCGAATACGGGCGGATTTGACAAGGAAGAGCTGGACCGGATTGAAAAGCGGGCCTATGAGTTAGGGTCGCGGAAGCATGTCACCCTTGATGTCACGGCCACCTATTACAGCAAGTGCATCCGGTACATGGTGTTCGGCAATATCTTACGAAATAATACCTATCCTATATCGGTCAGCTCGGAACGGGTGTTCCAGGCGATCGCCATCATTGAGTATGCCAAGAAGGTTGGGGCCCAATACGTGGCCCACGGCAGCACAGGCGCAGGGAACGACCAGGTTCGTTTCGACCTCACCTTCCAGGTACTGGCCCCGGACATCGAAATACTGACCCCAACCCGGGATCTGCAGCTCAGCCGTAACGAAGAAATTGAATATCTGAAAAAACACGGGGTTGTTGCCGACTGGAGCAAGATGGCCTATTCGATTAATAAAGGACTTTGGGGAACCAGCATTGGTGGCAAGGAAACCTTATCGTCCGACAAAACACTGCCCGAATCGGCCTATCCTTCACAACTGACCGAAAAAGAAGAAAAAGAGGTGGTTCTCGAATTCGCTAAGGGAGAGCTAAAGGCCATTGACGGGAAAATCTATTCAAATACCGTGGAAGCTATCCGAGCGCTTGATGCCATTGCTTCGCCTTTTGCTATTGGACGCGACATGCACATCGGCGACACCATCATCGGCATCAAGGGGCGCGTAGGCTTTGAAGCCGCCGCACCGATGATCATCATCAAGGCCCATCAGATGCTCGAAAAACATACCCTCACCAAATGGCAGGCCTACTGGAAAGAGCAGTTGGCCAACTGGTACGGGATGTTTCTGCATGAAGCGCTTTACCTGGACCCCTGCATGCGCGACATCGAACAATTCCTTGAACACACCCAGGAATCGGTCACAGGAAAAGTCATCGTGAAGTTGCGGCCTTATCAGTTTGTGCTGGTGGGCGTCGATTCCCGCTTCGACCTGATGAAATCCGATTTCGGCGAGTACGGGGAAATGAACAAAGCCTGGACCGCAGACGATGTGAAAGGTTTCACGAAAATTCTGGGAACATCCCTGAAAATATACAATTCAATTAATAAAAAATATTAATCCATCATGATTCAGGCAGGAATTATTGGAGGGGCAGGCTATACGGCAGGGGAGCTGATCAGGATCCTGCTGCACCACCCGCGGGCGGAGCTGGCTTTTGTGCAAAGCTCCAGCAATGCGGGAAATCCGCTTTACCAGGTACACCGCGACCTGGTGGGCGATACCGAAATGGCCTTTGTCGCAGAACCTGACTATACCCGTTGCGATGTGCTCTTTCTCTGTATGGGACATGGAAAATCAAAAGCCTTCATTGCATCGGGCAACATTCCGTCGCACATTAGGATCATCGATCTGAGCCAGGACTACCGGCTGAAAGTTGAAGGAAATGACTTTATTTACGGACTACCGGAATTGAACAGGGAACTGATCCGGAAATCGTTACACATCGCCAATCCCGGCTGCTTTGCCACAGGAATCCAGCTCACGATACTGCCGTTGGCTGCTGCAGGATTGCTGAAAGACGAAGTCCATGTGAACGCCATCACCGGCTCGACAGGCGCGGGACAGGCGCCCACGGCCACTTCCCACTTCAGCTGGCGGAGCGGCAATCTTTCTGTCTACAAAGCATTTGAGCATCAGCACCTGGATGAGATCACGCAGAGTGTGAAACAGCTTCAGCATTCATTCGACAAACCAATCAATTTCATTCCTGTCAGGGGGAACCATACCCGCGGGATCCTGGTTTCAACCTATACGACTTACAACGGGCCGATTGAAGAAGCAGTGAAATGCTATGAAGATTATTATGCCGGTCATCCCTTTGTATTCGTGACAGACGAAAATCCGGATCTGAAACAGGTAGTCAATACCAATAAGGCCATTTTGCATCTCGAAAAACACGGAAACAAACTGATGATACTAAGTGTCACCGATAATCTCTTAAAAGGAGCATCGGGACAAGCTGTTCAAAATATGAATTTACAATTCGGACTGGATGAAAAAACCGGTCTGAACCTAAAACCGGTTTCTTTTTAATCATGGAACTATTCGACGTTTATTCGCTTTTAGATATCACCCCGGTCAAGGCCGAGGGTTGTTATCTTTGGGACGATCAGGGTCAGAAATACCTTGACCTGTATGGCGGGCATGCCGTCATTTCGGTAGGTCACAGCCATCCCCATTATGTGGAAAAGATCAGTAAACAGCTGCAGCAGATCGGCTTTTACAGCAACTCCGTAAAAATACCTCAGCAAAAGGATCTGGCCGACAGATTGGGTAAGCTTTCGGGTCTGGATCAATACCAACTGTTTTTATGTAACTCAGGAGCCGAAGCCAACGAGAATGCAATTAAACTCGCCTCGTTTGCGACAGGGCGAAAAAAGATCGTCAGTTTCAGCAAGGCCTTCCACGGAAGAACTTCAGGTGCGGTTGCCCTGACCGATAATCCCGCGATCACGGCCCCCTTCAATGAAACGCTCAATGCGATCCATTTGTCGTGGAACAATCTTGAGCAGGTGGAACAACAATTAAAGAAGGAAGACATTGCAGCGGTAATGATCGAAGGGATCCAGGGAGTTGGAGGCATACGCGTACCGGCCCCGGGATTTTTAGAAGGTCTGCAGCAATTGTGCAGACAACACGGAACGCTTCTCATACTGGACGAAGTTCAATCCGGATACGGACGAAGCGGGAAGTTCTTTGCTTTCCAGTATACCCATACTGCGCCCGACATCATCACCACAGCGAAAGGAATGGGGAACGGCTTTCCGATTGGCGGAGTAATGATCAGCCCTAACCTGAAACCGCGCATCGGCATGCTGGGAACAACCTTTGGAGGAAACTACCTGGCATGTGCCGCAGGAATCGCTGTGCTCGAGATCATGGAACAGGAACGGTTGATTGAGAATGCTGAAAAAACAGGTTCTTACCTTCTTCAAAAGTTAGTTTCATTCAAACAAATAAAGGAAGTGAGAGGACAAGGGCTCATGATCGGTATGGAATTCGAAGGACCCATCAAGCCCATCAGACAGAGACTACTGGAAGAAGAGAAGGTATTTACCGGGTTTTCCGGAACCAATGTGATCCGTCTGCTTCCTCCTTTAACCTTAAGTATTCAGCAAGCTGACGAATTTCTCAATAAATTTGAAAAGGTTTTAAACTCATAATACAAACAACAGTATCCTGAAACTTGTGCCTGATGGCTTATGTCATGTATCTTGATACCTGACATCCGGATCATGCTACCTGTGTCTTGATACTTGATACTTAGATAAATGAAAATCAATAAAATCGCCGTCCTCGGTGCAGGCAACATGGGTGGGGCCATTGTGAACGGCATCATCCAATCGGGCTACCTCGACGCATCGTCCATTTGTGTTGCTGACCCGAGAGAAAAAGTACTGGAAGAATTCGCAAAAAAAGGCGTTCACACCTTCAAAAATAACGCCGATGCAGTGAAACCGGCCGATCTGGTCATTTTTGCGGTGAAACCTTACCATGCCGAGGCCGTGTTCACCGAAGTAAGATCGGCACTAAAGCCGGGGCAGATCCTGGTTTCGATCGTCACCGGTGTCAGTCTTAAGCAACTTTCGGAGATGATTGGCAAAGAGATGAATATTTTCAGGGTTATGCCCAATACAGCCATAGCCATACAGGAATCGATGACCTGTATTGCCGCCAACAGCAAGTCCGGAGACAGCCTTGAAATTGTGAGAGAATTATTTGACCAGCTTGGAAAAACTGTCGTGATCGATGAAGATCTCATGTCTGCGGCAACCGTGCTGGCATCGTGCGGAACTGCATTTGCCCTGCGGTACGTCCGTGCGGCCATGCAGGGAGGCATCGAAATGGGTTTTGGCGCAGAGATGGCCCAGTTCATCACTGCACAGACCGTTATGGGCGCCGTGAAGCTGATCCTGAATACGGGAAATCATCCCGAACGTGAAATTGATAAAGTCACTACTCCACGCGGAATCACGATTACCGGGATCAACGAGATGGAGCATCAGGGGTTCAGCTCGGCGGTGATCCAGGGGCTGATCGCCTCGTTTGAGAAAATGGGAGCGTAAAACGGAGAACGGAGAAGGGAGAACGGAGAAGGGACACCGGAGAACGGAAGAGGGTGGAAAGGCATAGCGCATGGAGCATGGAGCATGGGGCATAGAGCCGGTAGAATTTGAAACGTAGAATTTTAACCGTAATATTTTGACTGATTTCAAGTATAAACGAATCACTGTAAAGGTCGGGAGCAACGTGCTGACCAAGGCCGACGGAACGCTGAACGTGGCTCGCATCGCCCATTTGGTCGACCAGATCGCCTGGCTGCACCGAAACGGGGTGGAAGTGATCCTGGTGTCATCGGGAGCCGTGGCCGCCGGGCGCAGTGAGATGAAACACCACAAGAAACTCGATCCGGTTTCATCCCGTCAGCTCTATTCAGCTATCGGTCAGGTGAAGCTGATTAACCGGTATGCCGACCTGTTCAGGGAGCACGGTATCATCTGTGCGCAGGTGCTGACTACTAAAGACAACTTTGCCGACCGCACGCATTACCTCAACATGAAGAACTGCTTCACCACCCTGCTTGAGAACAAGGTGGTGCCGGTGGTGAATGAAAATGATACAATTTCGGTGACCGAATTGATGTTCACCGACAATGATGAGCTTTCGGGACTGATCGCCGGCATGCAGAACTCGGAAGCGCTGATCATTCTGACCAACGTAGAAGGGATCTATGACGGTGACCCCAGTCTGCCGGGATCGTCGGTGATCCGGGAGATTAACCTGAAAGATAAGGAATGGATGCGGAACGTGGCGGTACACAAGTCAGGTTTCGGGCGGGGCGGCATGCTCACCAAGAGCTCCATTGCCTGCAAGGTGGCCAAGGAAGGGATTGCCGTTCACATTGCCAGCGGGCTGCGCGACTCAGTACTCACCGACCTGATGCGTACCGACCGGGAAGTGCCGCACACAGTATTCAGGCCGGGAGTACACAAATCGTCGAATGTCAAGAAATGGATCGCCTATTCCGACAGTTTTGCCAAGGGCAAGCTGATCGTTAACAGCGGAGCCGCACAGGCGCTATACTCGTCGGGCGCGGCAAGCCTGTTGCTCATTGGCGTGACGGCCGTAAAAGGCGTGTTCCAGAAAGGCGATATTGTGAAAATCGTGGATGAAGAAGGAAACGCGATCGGCTGGGGAAAATCGCAGTTCAGCTCGGAAATGGCCGAAAAGGAACTGGGCAGTAAAAACAAGAAGCCCATCGTTCATTACGATTACCTGTATCTAAAGGAAAATTAAGCAGGGGCAACGTTAAACTTGTTTCAACTTCAAGGCATTTTTTTATGCCTTATTATATCAGAAAGGTAGTTATACCTTAATTTTGTTTGAATTGAAAACCGAAGTCATGGAGATCAGAAATCGATTAGAATTGACACAGAAAGCGAGCAGAAGTCTGAACCTGTTGAGCGAGGATCAGATTAACAGCATTCTGAACGATGTGGCCAAAGCTGCCATTGCCGGTACGGACGAAATTCTGCAGGAGAACCGGAAGGATCTGGAGCGGATGGACCCGTCTGATCCGCGGTACGACCGGCTCAAGCTGACGGCTGAGCGGATTGCAGGCATTGCCGCCGACATCCGGAATGTGAGCCTCCTCCCCTCGCCGCTTGGGCGGGTGCTGAAGGAAGCGGTCCGTCCCAACGGGATGCGCATCACCAAAATTGCCGTGCCGTTCGGAGTAATCGGGATTATCTATGAAGCTCGCCCTAATGTCACTTTTGACGTATTCTCTCTGTGCATAAAATCGGGCAATGCCTGCGTGCTGAAAGGTGGCAGCGATGCTGATCATTCAAACAAAGCTATCGTAAAGTTGATCCATTCGGTGCTGGACAGGCACGGAGTGGACCGGAATATCCTGGCGCTTCTGCCTCCGGGAAGAGAAGCAACTGCCGAGATCCTGAATGCGCGGGGCTATGTGGATGTGATCATCCCGCGGGGATCGCAGGGACTGATCAATTACGTACGAGAAAATGCCACGATCCCCGTCATTGAAACGGGAGCGGGCATTTGCCACACCTATTTTGATGAGTCGGGCGACACGGTCAAAGGGCGCGATATTGTGAACAATGCCAAGACCCGCCGCTGCAGCGTTTGCAACGCGCTCGACTGCCTGATTATCCATGAAAGCCGGCTGGGCGACCTGCCGCAGATCTGTTCGCTGCTGCCCGACAGCAAGGTGATTGTTTATGCCGACGAAAAAGCCCGTGCCGCCCTGCAGGGTAAGTATCCGTCCGAATTGCTTCAGCCCGCCACAGCCGAATCGTACGGGACGGAGTTCCTCGACTACAAGATGGCCATCAAAACGGTGGCTTCGTTCGAAGAGGCGCTGGAGCACATCAGCACCTACAGTTCAAAACACAGCGAAGCCATCGTAACGGAAAACGAAAGCCGCAAGCAGCTATTCCGGAAAATGGTGGATGCCGCAGCCGTGTACTGCAATGTATCGACCGCCTTTACCGACGGGGCTCAGTTCGGACTGGGGGCCGAGATCGGCATTTCGACGCAGAAGCTTCACGCGCGGGGGCCCATGGCACTGGAAGAGCTCACCAGCCACAAGTGGCTGGTTGACGGCGACGGGCAGATCAGACCGAAGTGAGAGACCGGAAACCGGAGACGGGAGAACGGAGACCGGAAGAGGGGAACCTTGGTACCTTGAAACCCTGTAACCCTGTAACCTTGGTACCCTGCAACCCTGCAACCCTAACAAAGAGATCTGAACAGCTAAAGGCTAAAAGCTGATAGCTAAAAAGAATAACATACGCAAAAGGCTGGCAGTAAAAAAAAACGGACAATCAATGGCTCAAAGCTAACACAATGAAACATTTTACATCCATACACGATTTAGACAATCTGGACGAAGCTGTTAAACTGGCTTTCGAACTGAAGAAAGATCCTTATAAATACCAGATGCTGGGGAAGAACAAGACCCTGCTGCTGGTTTTCTTCAACTCGAGCCTGCGCACGCGCTTAAGCACGCAGAAAGCCGGGCTTAACCTGGGAATGAACGTGATTGTATTCGACATTAACGAAGGAGGCTGGAAACTCGAGACCGAACTGGGCGTCATCATGGACGGCGACAAGCCCGAGCATATCCGGGAGGCTGTTCCGGTGATCGGAAAATACTGCGATATTATCGGGGTGCGTTCGTTCGCGAAATATGAAAACAAGGATGATGATTACCAGGAAAAGATCCTGCAGCAGTTCATCGACTATGCAGGTGTTCCGGTGGTAAGCATGGAAGCCGCCACCCGTCATCCGTTGCAGTCATTTGCCGACCATCTCACCATTGAAGAATACAAGACCAAGGCTCGGCCCAAGGTGGTTCTGAGCTGGGCGCCGCATCCGCGGGCCTTACCGCAGGCCGTACCCAACTCGTTCGTAGAGTGGATGCGCGAAACCGATTACGAACTGGTGGTGACCCATCCCGAGGGCTATGAACTGGCACCGGAGTTCATGGGCAACCTGAAACCCGAATATGACCAGATGAAGGCTTTTGAAGGCGCCGACTTTATTTACGCCAAGAACTGGGCATCGTACACCCATTACGGGCAAATCCTGTCGAAAGACCGGAACTGGACGGTTTCGGAACGGCAGATGGCGGTGACCGACAACGCGAAGTTCATGCACTGTCTGCCTGTGCGGCGGAACATGATCGTGAGCGACAGCATAATCGACAGCCCGGCATCGATCGTTGTGTCCGAAGCAGAAAACCGTCTGTTTTCCGCCCAGGCCGTTTTGAAATTATTGCTCGATCAAATCCAAAATCGCTCGTAACTTACGACTTACGACTAGCTACTTACGACTACTATGAAGCATCTTACCCTTGTGAAAGTTGGCGGCAAAGTTGTTGAAGAAGCCGCATCGTTGCATGATTTTCTTGCCCGGTTTTCAAAGTTAGAAGGGCTGAAGGCGCTGGTACACGGCGGAGGGAGGTCGGCCACGGCCATGGCCTCCAGGCTGGGGCTGGAAGCCAAAATGGTTGACGGGCGGCGCATCACTGACCAGGCGATGCTCGAAGTAGTGACGATGGTTTACGGCGGACTGGTGAACAAGAACATTGTTGCGGCCCTGCAGGCGATGGACATCAATGCCATCGGGCTCACGGGCGCCGACCTCAACTATATGCAGTCGGTGAAGCGGCCGGTAAAGGAAATCGACTATGGATTTGTGGGCGATGTGACCAGTGTGCGCACCAACGAGATCAACCTGCTGATCGACCAGGGAGTGGTGCCGGTGCTGGCTCCCCTCACCCACGACTGTAAAGGACAACTGCTGAATACCAATGCCGACACCATCGCCGCCGAGGCAGCCGTTGCCTTCAGCAGGGACTACGAAACCGAGCTGGTTTTCTGCTTTGAAAAGCCAGGCGTGTTGCTTGATGCCGACGATGACAGCTCGGTCATCAGTACACTCACGCATGCCGAGTTTAAGCAGCTTCAGGCGGAAGGCGCCATTCACAGCGGCATGATCCCCAAGCTCGACAACAGCTTCGACGCCATTCGGCGCGGTGTGGCCCGGATCCGCATTACCAACATCGAAGGCATCAACGCCGGCGGCACCACACTGCTGCCTGGATAAAAGCAGTCCCGGAGAAACCGTCGAATTAGGGGTGGGTTGCGGCAAATGTGATCTGCATCCTGGCTTTAAACTTTTTAGCCTGCGAGGTGGTTATGATTGGAGATTATCGTTTAATAAGAAACCACCCGATGTGATGAAAACGACCGAAAAACCTTCTGTAACTGAAAACGGAAATGAAAACGGGAAAAATGAGTTACCCATTATTTCCTTTGAAAAAGCCGAAGACTGGCGAAACTGGCTGGAAGAGAACCACAACAACGAGAAAGGGGTTTGGCTAAGATTTTATAAAAAGGGAACATGCCGCCCCTCTGTAAACTATGGAACTGCCCTGGACGAAGCATTGTGTTACGGATGGATTGACGGGCAGGCCAAAAAATACGATAACGAGTCTTACCTTCAGAAATTCACTCCCCGCCGGTCCCGCAGCATCTGGTCGAAAATAAATATTGAACATATCGATCGGTTGGAAAAGGAAGGGAAAATGCGACCCGCCGGGAGAAAAGCAGTGGAAGCGGCAAAAGCTGACGGCAGGTGGGACGCAGCCTATGATTCACCGAAGACCATGGAAGTTCCGGAAGATTTTATCGCGGAGCTTTCGAAAAATGAAAAAGCGCTAGCCTTTTTCGAGACGCTGAACAAGACAAACAGGTATGCGATCGCCTGGCGGCTTCAGACGGCGAAGAAGCCTGAAACCCGGGAAAGGCGCAAGCAGGTTATGCTTGAAATGATGGCGAGGGGAGAAAAGTTCCATTGAGCTGTCCAGTTATGCCCGTCACAACTTAATTACACTTGTATCAAGTATCGTTTGTCAAAGTAAGGTGGGCTTTGAGTAGCCTTTGAGTGGCACTTGAGTAGTCCCTGCCTTGACGTTAAGTGAATAGAAAATCCGGCTGTTATTCCACCTCAAATAACGGACATGTGTTAAATTACCTGTTAAAAAAGACGAAAGCTGCAATCGGTCGGGAAGAAACTTTAATTTTGTGCTGAATTTTTCTTCAGGGCAGGGCGTAATTCCCTACCGGCGGTTACAGTCCGCGACTCCTGTAAAAGGGACTGATTTGGTGGAACTCCAAAACCGACAGTTAAAGTCTGGATGGAAGAAGAAAAAACAGCGGTGTTACCAAGTATCACCGGCAATCGCTGCATTTTACCCTGAAGGAACTTCCTCTAATTCTAAAATGACGGGTAAAATGAAAAAGATCACTGACTTCGGGGCAAGCTACCGCCAACGCGTCGAAAATGCCATCAAAAAACTTCGGGAAGGCAAGGGTATCCTTCTGGTTGACGATGAAAACCGGGAGAATGAAGGAGACCTGATTTATGCTGCGTCCAACATGTCTGAACGGGACATGGCGCTGATGATCCGCGAATGCAGCGGAATTATATGCCTGTGCCTTTCTCCTGAAAAAAGCGAAGCGCTCGCGTTGCGCCAGATGGTTGAAGTGAACGACAGCAAGAATAAGACGGCCTTCACGATTTCCATCGAAGCGAAAGAGGGCGTCAGCACGGGAGTTTCGGCCAAAGACCGGATCCGGACCATCAGGACAGCAATCGCGGAGCATGCAAAGCCATCCGACCTGGCCCATCCGGGGCATGTGTTTCCGCTGGTGGCAAAGCCGAGCGGGGTCTTTGAAAGAAGAGGCCATACCGAAGGAAGCGTTGATTTGGTGAAGCTGGCCGGATTGGGAGAATCGGCGGTGTTGTGCGAGCTGACCAACCCGGACGGCACGATGGCCCGGTTGCCCGAGGTGATTGATTTCGCCGTAAAGCATGATATGACTGTTCTTTCGGTCGAAGATATTATTCAGTACAGGGAATCCTTACCTTCATCGCTATGAATCAATAACTTCTGCTGAACAGATTGTCAGAAGATCGGTAATTAACAGTTCGATTATGGAACTCCTTAACAAGAATCTTCACGAATTGCACAGCGACAGTGCAATCCATGAAGATTCATTGCCTTCAGGTCTTCCCGGGAGTCCGCAACGAAAATAACGTCCTGCTCAGTTCGGTACTAATGTTTATATTGCAGTTGCCGGTATAATAAATACGAATAGAGTGTCGGTATAAATTTCAGTCCAAAAACGTATCCTACGAGAATGACAGGCATGTACGATACCGGATAAACATCAAACAGGATTCCATATATTACGCCAACCAATCCACCCACGAAGAAAACCTTTCCAGCCATGCGATGTGTTTTTTTCCAGATAAGCACATTACTCTGCGTCCACGAATTCTTAATGCCAATGAAAAAGTTATGCCCGATGGTAGGATAAAGGTTTCCCATTGCCATCATATACGCGAATGCCAAAATAAAGCCGATTCTTCCCCAATTAAACGGCACTCCAATTTTCTCTGAAATAAAAGTCATGCACAGAAGAGAAGTGAACGCAACGATTAACGTCTTGATTCTGTGGAAATTTTTGAGATTCTCATTAAATGCTGTCCTGGGAACAATTGAGGGTTTCACCAGTAAGCCAATGTAAGAAAGCAGGGAGACCCCCATCACGAATAAAACAGCCTGGTAAATCCGCTGATCCTTGTCCATTTGAAAAGGGGCAAATTGAGGCAGCCTGTCGTAAACAAAAAAGATATACATGAAGGGTAATAAAATAAAGAGCCAGTTGATTGCTTCTGTTTTGATAAATTCAGTCTTTTTCATGATTCTTATTTTTTATGTTTGATGCTCATTAGCCATTGAATGATCTCATCGACGACAGTCCTGTTTAACGTATAATTGACAAACTGCCCCTTTTTTACACTTAGCACCAAGTCAGCTTGTTTTAATGCATCCAGATGATGCGAGATACTGGGTTTGGTAATATTGAAGTGTTCTGCAATCTCACCTGCGTTCATATCTCTTTCCTTCAGTAACTCGAGGATTTCACGTCTTATCGGGTCGTTCAACGCTTTGAAAACTCTGTTCATACAGTAATTGATTAGATAATTAGACAAATGTCTAAATTTCTAATCAATTATCCAAATTATTTTATCCTAATTATTTTACCACCCAAGTCAGAATTTTGCAGTTGTTCTAAAGTAAGATACCAACCTTCATTCAGACGGGTGATCTTTTGTTACCATGGTAACTGTTACGGCTGTAACAGAGGTACAATAGATCCCTTTCCTTCGTTATGAATCAACAATGACACGCAATCGCAACTTCGCACATCAATACCGGAAAACACAGTTATAAGCAATACGGGCATTTGGGTCTGATGCGCCGTTAAATGCCGGTATTGCCCAGGCTAAAATCTTTCGGACAGCCGTTGTTGCCAACTATTCAAAGAAATTGCTGCCGGGATAAATCGCCTCCATATTAATCTTCCCATCTTCATCAAAACCGGTTATCAAAAAGAGGGTAATGTCTTTCTTCGCTTTCCCATCTTTGGTTGTAAACGACATATTCCACCAGGAATATACCAGATAATTGGCATCCCTGGCATAATAAATACAATCGGGATAGCCTACCTGTTGCATTTTAATATTGTCACACGCATCAAAGAATCTTTTGTTTCCATTCAGCTTTTCATCCAGGTTAATTCTTTTTCCCGCTTCGAAGTCAGATCTCCAGAATGTTGCTTTCGGCGAATAAAAGCTTCTCATTGTTTCAATATCTTTTGAACAGTAAGCGTTAACGCATTTTCTAACTGTTACGATGTAGGGATGATTGATGTATACCGTGCCATTTTCCATTGTCCGTTTGCTGTCCTCAATTATCTTAAATATATCCGGATTAAAATACTGGGCTAAGGTGTTTATCTTACCTTCTTTATTAAAGCGATAGAAATTATAAAAAGGGAAATCGATATTGACCCCTGTTTCTTTGTGGATTCCGGTTGCTCTCAGCCAGTCCTGAACCCATAAGCCCTCGTTTTTATATTGAATGGCATCCGGGAAAGCGGGGGTATCATCTTTAATGGTAAGATTTGCGACTCCCTGCCACCAGTCCATATTTTTTGCAAAATCCTCCTTCAGTTTTTCTGACCGTACGCCGTTTAAAACTACTTTAACGGTATCGGCAAAAAAATTCATGAAAGCTTCTTTGTCTCCCTTCACAAAAGCCTCCCACATGGCTTTTGTCTTGCCGATCGATTCATGTTCAGAATAAACAACTCCACTCTCTTTTTGTGCATTGACCATCAGGGAGGAGGTCAGGCACATGATCAAAATAAAAATTGATTTTTTCATAAGTTTCTTCAGTTAATATGGTATCTAATTTGCGTATCCGGTGTCATTCCGTTCAAACACCGTTCAACGAACAGGAAAATCTCTTCGGAAATCCGTCAGAGATGGCGGGGAGTGGTCAAATGGAACTCTCATGTTGCCGAAAATTATTATCATAAACTCGGGCATTGCAGCGCAACATGCTCGTTTCATATCCTTGATTCAAGTTGATCTATCAAAAGGAACGCAGCCACGAATGAGAATAAACTCACTTCATGTCACAAGAGAGCAGGAGCGCACGGAATTTTTACTAATATACGATCTTTTGTTCATATTTTGTTCATTTTCATCATAAATCCGACTATCGGCCTCAGATTGTTGCTGAATGGTTCGCTTGCCCTTATTTTCCAACATAAAAGCTGCCTATCGCATCGCAAATTTTCATAAATTGCCGGCAGGTTTTTGCTTTACCGGCGAGATCGGTCCGCGCGGGAATTTCCCGATTGCGGATTAACAAACTAACCATTCATTCATGAAACTAAATTTGACCACTCTCCCGGCCCTGTTTTTCATCCTGTTTTTATCGGGCGTACTTTCGGCGCAGGATTTTGATCCGGCGGTTCATCCTCCCAAACTGATAACCGGGCAGGATGCAGGTGAGGAATATTCTGCAGCAAAGCGAAAATTTACAGGAATACCAAGCCTTGCCCTTTCTCAGCAGGGGCAACTGTGGGCGGTATGGTACGCGGGTATAACGCCGGCCGAAGATTACAACAATTATGTGGTGGTGGCCAGAAGCAGTGACAAGGGGCAATCGTGGCAGGAGGTTCTGGTGATTGATCCCGACGGCCCCGGACAGGCACGGGCATTTGACCCGCAAGTCTGGGTCGATCCCGACGGACGTCTTTGGGTATTCTGGGCCCAGCATATTTACCGGGATTCAACAAGAAACACGTGCCTTTGGGCTGTTTCTGCAGCCGATCCCGATGCAGACCAACCGGGTTGGAGCTCTCCCCGGAACATTTCCAACGGCGTCATGATGGGTAAACCGGTTGTCCTCTCCAACGAGGAATGGGCGTTACCCGTTTCTTTCTGGCATTTAAAGCAGGGAAGCGCGAAGATCGTTGTTTCATCCAACCGGGGAAAAAGCTGGCAGGTGCGCGGCGCGGTTGATGTGGGCGAAGACGTGCGCAACCATGATGAACATGCCATCGTTGAACGAAAAGACAGAACGCTCTGGATGTTGGTCCGCACCCGATATGGCATCGGCGAAAGCTTTTCGAAGGATTGGGGAAGAACATGGTCGCCTCTCAGCCCGTCGGCTATTCAGAATCCGAGCGCCCGCTTTTTTATCCGGCGACTGCAATCCGGGAACCTCCTGCTTGTAAAAAACGGTCCGGTCAGCAGACAAACCAAACGTTCGCACCTGATGGCATTTATCTCGTCCGACGACGGCTGGTCGTGGTCGAAGGGGTTGCTTTTGTATGAAAACGGAAATGTTTCGTATCCCGACGGACAACAGGCCGAAAACGAAGAGATTTTCATCAGCTACGATTATAACCGGACAAGAGATCAGATCATTTTTATGACCAGCTTTTCGGAAGAAGATATCCTGAGCGGGGATTACGACGTAAAACTGGTTGATGCGTACGACCGGCGGAAAATAATCAGCGATGGCGGCGACAAATAACCTTTGAAAATAAACGATCATGAAAGCAGCTTATCTGGACACCTACCGAAATTTCACCTGGAAAGAAACCCCTGATCCGGAAGTAAAAAAGGGGGAAGCGCTCATCCGAATACAGTTTGCGAGCATTTGCGGCTCCGATATGCACATTTTTAACGGGGACTTCCATCCCCGCACGCCCATTCCCTTTATTCCCGGGCACGAGATGGGTGGGATTGTAGTTGAAACCGGCGAAGGCGTCGAAGGATTTGCCCCGGGCGACAAGGTAGCGATCGATCCCATTATCTGGTGCGGCCATTGTCCGGCATGCGAGCAGGGTCATTATCCCGCCTGCACCTCGCTGAAATTATTGGGGATCGATATGGACGGTGGCTTTTGCGAGTACATTTCCGTCCCCTCCTCTATGCTGTACAAAGCCGAAAAAGGTGTACCCGACGAGCATGTCGCGTTAATTGAGATCTACAGTGTCGGGTTTCACGCGAACAACCGTGCCGGCGTAAAGGAAGGAGATACGGTGGTTATTTGGGGAGCCGGACGGGTTGGACAGGTCATTTTACAGGCAGCGCGCACCAAAACACAAAATACCATCTTCATGGTCGATGTTCTGGATAACAGGCTCGCCATTGCTTCGAACTGTTACACGAACGTGGTTACCATCAATGCCACCAAAGAAAACCCGGTCGATGTGATCAAGGCCCACACTCAAAACCGGGGCGTCGATATTGGCTTCGAAGCTGTTGGCCACGCCCAGGCTGTGCCCGATGTTCCAAATCCCATCCGCGGCTGCATCCAGGCTATTCGCGGAGCGGGCACCGTTTGCGTACTTGGTTTGTCGGACGAACCGGTTCCGGTTGTTTTTAAGGAAATGATCTGGAAAGAAGCGAAGATTGTTGCGTCAAGGGTGAACCACGGCGAATTTGCAGAGGTGCTTGACTGTTTGCGGCAAGGCCTGTTAAAGCCCGAAGCGCTGATTTCGAAAGTGATGAAAGCCGCTGAAATTCAAAACGCCTTTGAATTACTGGAACAAGAAAAAGAAAACTACCTGAAAGTGCTTCTTGATTTCAGGGGCTGATGCGAACCTGGGAATGCGGGCATTATGCACGCAAAATCTTTTCCATCTTACGCCCCTTGGCTAATTCATCCACCAGCTTATCCAGATACCTGGCCTGCTGTGTCAGCGGATTTTCAATTTCTTCAACCCGGTAGCCGCAGATCACGCCGGTGATGAGGCGTGCATTCGGGTTTAGCGACGCGTTGCGAAAAAATTCCTCAAAAGTGACTTTTCCGTCAATGAGCGCGTTCACTTTTCCCTGATCATAGCCCGTCAGCCATTCAATTACCTGATAAAGTTCATTTACTGTTCTGCCCTTCTTCTCAACTTTTGCAACATAAAAAGGAAATACCGAAGCGAAGGTCATTTTTGCTATCCGCTCATCGTGGTTGTTTGTCTTCATATGTTTTCAGATTAACTGTGTTTCATCACTTGCTCTTTTTGTTCGCTCACCGCACGTTCCCAAAGTTAAATGATAATTGTAAAATGTGCCCTCCATTTTGTCAGTAAATATTTATCCTGACAATCAGCACAAATAAAACTATTGCCGAAAAAAAGAATTTATTTAATCAAATGCTTGCTTCGTAATGAACTTAATTTGTAATTTTATATGATTCGCGTTGGCTTACGCCCCTGTCAATAAGAGCAGCTATGACAAATCAGACAAAAGTTCAGCGATTTTTCCGCCTCATTTCGTTTCTTTCGAGCGGTTACCCGAAAACAAAAGATGAATGCACCACCCTCCTGGGGATCAAAGATTCTGCTTTTTACAATTACCGGAATACGCTGCTTGAAAGCGGTTTCGATGTCCGGCAAAAGGACGGTCAATACTGGATCGATTATCCTGATCAAGTCTACCAAGCTTTGCGAAATGTACTGCATTTTTCGGAGGAAGACTGTTATCTGCTTTCACGTTGCATTGACATGTTAAACGAGAATGTTGATGCTGCCAACCGGCTGAAGCACAAACTGACTGTATTTTTCAACCAGGACAAGGCTATTGAGGTCTATATTCACAAGGAAAAATCAGCGCTTGTACAGGTACTTCGAAAAGCACAAAAGGAGAAGAAGCAGATCCTGCTGGTCAATTATGCATCGGGCAACAGTCAGACAGTTAAAAACCGGATGGTGGAACCTTTTGAGTTCAAAGACGACTTTAACTTGGTTTGGGCTTTTGATACCGCTTTAAAACAAAACCGACAGTTTAAGGTGTGCCGGATCGAGAACATACAGGAATCGCCGCTTCCATGGGAATACGAGCGTCAGCATCAATCGAAGCCGATCGATATTTTCCGGAATACGGGCGACCTGAATAAACAAATTGAATGCGCCTTAAGTCTGAAAGCCAGGAACCTGCTTGTAGAAGAATATCCGTTGGCAGAGCGTTACCTCACTCCTGCGGGGAAAAATCAATATCTGTTAAGAGCGATGGTTGCCAAATACGAAGGGCCGGGAAGGTTTGTAATGGGGCTCACCGAGGATATTCAGGTAAAGGGGAACGAAGGCTTCCGGAACTACTTGAAAATTAAAATCAATAAATGCACGCAAATTTTGTCCGACTCCACGAATTCGGGAGTCACCTAAAGACAACTTTGAAGATATTGAATGGCGTGGCATGAAACGAACCGATAGTTTAAAACAAATAATCAAATCGCATCATAATGAGATTTAAAATCATTTTTAGTCGTACAGGGAAGCAGCGGATGCTTCCGATGGATTATCAGTATTACCTGAGCGCCTGGATTTATAAAGTGATCGGTAAAGCCGACCGGGAATTCGCAGGATTTCTGCATTCGGAAGGATACAGTGACGGTCATCGTCGGTTTAAACTTTTCAACTACTCTCCGCTCGATTTTGGCAAGCCTGTTTTATGGAAAGAAAAAAGTCTTTTTGAGGTGAAGACTGACAGGCTGAGTCTGAAGGTCTCGTTTCGGATGAGTGAAGCCGCCGAAAAGTTTATCATCGGGCTTTTCAATAATCAGGAAGCATATATCGGCGATCAGTTCAACGGACTTGAACTGACTGTTTCGCAGGTTGAACGGCTGCCGGATCCGGAGATCAGTGAGACGATGCTTTACCGTGCTGTTTCGCCGGTAGTGGTAAGCCGCTTGAGTGAAGGCGACCAGTACGCGCAGTATCTTTCGCCCGAAGAGCCAGGCTACTCTGATCTGCTTCGGAACCACTTCGTAACTAAATACAGAACCGTACCACATGCTGAACCGCTGCCGGAGCAGTTTGAATTCAACTTCAGGTTAATGAGCGATTCGCGATCAAAGCTGGTGACCATGAAGCCCTACACTCCTCAACAAAGCAAGCTAAGGGGATATATTTATGATTTTGAACTTACTGCGCCAGCCGAACTTCACCGACTTTTATTAGCAGCCGGCATGGCCGAAAAAGGATCGATGGGGTTTGGGTGGTGCGAGGAAAGTAACCGAATCAAGGGATTTTAAAACGTTCAATTAATCGCAACGGCTTCGCAAGCCACTTGGATGGGGCATCAACACATAGAAGAGAAATATAAGTCAAAACAAGAAAGAAATTTGAGATATATGCAAAACTTAGATTTAACAATTCTTGAGAAAATACCAGAACCTACCTTAAAGGCAATTCTGGAAATTGAGCCCTTGGCTCCACTCTCGATGGTAAGTGAATTACCTGGGTCATATTACAAATCATTGAAAAGCCCAGATAAGAAAATGCTGTGCGGGCTTTTTGAGAATATTTTGGGTTGGCATATTGATTTAGCCGACCGAAGAGCAATTATCAAAGAACTCATTAAACTAAGAAAGAAACAGGCAAAAAAGAATCTCCAATTGGAATTTGTAGATCGAACAAAAGGCTCTACCTATGCTCCATTATTGATGGACTATTTTGAAATTGTATTGCCTTTTATTCCCGTTACGGAATTTTATGATGATTTATGGAGTAAGGCTTATCGAAGATCTGATGCCATTGTTCACCCCAAAGGGACATTTAATATCAGCTATAATCTGATCCCACTAAAAAGGATGCTGAAAAGAAGTGAGAAAAATCCTAAACGAGCAGATGATAAGGCATTGGAAGCTTTTTTCAAGAATAATATTGAACAGTTTCCACAATATTATTCAACACCAACCAAACGAGAATATCTTTTCGCAAAAGGAAAGTACGAAATTCAGATAGTAATTGATCATAGCTTATTTGAAATCTTAAAGGATCGTCTCGTGACAGAGAATTTGGCGTATTTAGGAAATAGCGAAGGTTGGATAAACTTAAATGTCAGAGAATTATGATTGCCATTCATCCATATATCAGGTATGCCCAAGCACTGATTATGAGTGAAAATGGGCTGGACGATTGTGACAAAATCGGTCCTACACAGGTTATCGCGGAAATTGAAAAAGGTATCAATTCTTTTAGACTTGCGCCAATCCAAGCAATAACGGGAAAAAGCAAAGTAAAATTTGATTTCGTTAGAATCGAGAAAGGAGATCCGAAAAAGGGCTTATTCCTCTCTCCAAATATAATATCGAAAGATAAATTTTCCAGATTTATATGGAAAGAGGGAAACGCTTTAATATCTGAACTGGCAGCAAATTCCATTCAAAAACTGGACGATATATCTATGTCTATTGCCCCAATAGCAGGAGAATACCTGAGCTTTTCTCTTAAAGGGAACATAGGGAGAGGCAATCCAAAGGTTTCAACGTTTGAGCGAGGATTGAGCGCAGTTACGACGTTAACACCTAATAAACCTTGCCTTCAATATCGGATTGATAAGAAAGGAATGCCTGAAATGTTCAATGTCTGTGTTATCCCTGATTTGCCAATTGATAAATTAAAAGATTTCATCCATTTTTTTAAATGGATGCTAAAAGCAGGAACGGGAAATGACTTAATGTATGGGAATGTCATCTCCGTAACGTCAGGCACCGAAAATAACAAAAAGACTGTTTTTGAAGCGAAAAGGCCACTAATTTTTAAAGGTAATTTTCCCAATCCTCCACGAAGTAGCGCATTGGGCAGTATCGCACTTCTTGGAGCAATTGGTGAATTTGCCAAACAATCTCAATATTCTGAACAGGCCAAGTCGGTATTGGAAAATTTAAAGAATACGACAATGTATCTTGTCAAATATGGTGGAGCAACAACATTTACCTATAACCACTATGTAATTGACTTAGCCAAGGAAGGAAAACTTCGATTAATTGTTGACAGTCTTTATTATACCAAACTCTACAACCAAGAAAGAAGGACAAGTGCAAATAGTGAATATCAAAAATTTGATTTGTTTACAAGCCGCTTTCTTCAACTATTTAATCATGCTGCATTCAAGGATTTTCTGGCTTTTCGGGCAGAATATCCATACGAGGTCACAATATTGTTTAACACATACTTTATCAAAATGGAAAAAATTGATCCAAAAATTGTGTCATCAGCAAGGGCACTTGGAAAATGGCTCAATAAAGTTGCCTACTTTACAGCCAGAGCTGAAGTAAAAGAAGGAACCTCTAATTATTGGGAGGAACTTAGAAAGATAAAATCAAAAGCTCTAATAGAGCTAGAAAGTTCAACCTTTTCCGCAAAATCGGGAGATGCTTTGATTGCTCAAGCAGTTACAAGAGCAGGAAGATTGTCCGGACTTGACGCCCCTGAAGCAGCGGCCCTTTTTATGGAGAAGGCGGCAAGCGGAGAATTGCCGCTTGAAAATGCAAAAAATTTGCTAATTGCTTTTTCCAGATTGATTAACAAGGCAGAAAAGCTAGACTCCCCTGAAGAGTTAAAAAATGATGAGGATACTGAAGAAGATGAATCAGTTGACCTCAGCGAGGAATAGTAAAACCACTAGAAAATAATACCATGGAAATTAAAGGAATTTTAGTAACAGCATTGGCTCCATTTGAAAACCATATTGCCAATGGAGGTGAAAAATTATTAGGAAACGCGTCTTCCATTAAAAGAAGACCTGACGGCCGAGTATATGTATCCGGTCAAATGCAACGTCATGTACTGTTTTCGGCGATAAATCGCTTAAATGAGGCGGACTCCGCAAAAAAAGACACTTTCGTTTCAAATGGAGACGGTATCAGCAATCTAATTGAAAAAGATTTACGCGCTGATATGGGTGGGTTCATGCATCCTTCAAAAGGGGATTATTCGGGAAGAAGAACTGCTCCCTTATCTGTAACTCCTGCAGTAGCAATTAATGAAAGTGAAGTTGGAAGAGATTTATTAATCAGAATCCAAACTAATGTCAAGGGGGATCATGTATACTCTGATGGTTACATTCTAAGAGAATCAGAAGAAGGTGCTGCAGATGAAAAGGACCAAAAACAAGCTTTGGCCACTAAGGAATTCAGCGAATATGATTTAATGCACATGAATTTCTTTTTGGATATCAGCGCATTGAGTATTTCTAAGGCCTTCAAATACGAAAATAGCTTCAATCTTGGCACCAAATATTTTAAGCATGCAGATAATAATGAACGGAAACGCCGTGCCCGGCTTTATCTGGAAGCGACTAAATCAATGAATGACTATGCCAGTCAGGCAAGAAACGCTGTTAGCGGTGAACCTCAAAAAGTACTGATCGTATTTGATACCATTTTGAGCCGTAAAGCAAGCCGATATTTTGTTGCAAGCGAGCAGGAACAAAGAAATATCTTAACGGAACTGGATGCACGTTCAGCAAAGTACTTTATCGGGGACGATACAACCGAGAACAGCGTCCATACAGCATACCAGAACGCTTTAAAGTATTTGTCTGAGAATTCGCTTTATGATCCATCAAAAGAAGAATCGCCAGTAGTAACATTTGAAGAAGCTTTTGGTGGCGAATAGATATAAATACCCAATATTAGCAAAACCTTCTGGCATTACACTTGAAAAGCATAGACTCGATGTAATGTCAGAAGGTGCTTTATTAGTCGCCCACACTCCTTTTGTCTGCCAAAAATACCAAAAACAAACAGGAAAAAGTTTGTCAAGACGAGTCGAATTGGTATGTCAATACCACGATGAGGGAAAAGAGTTGTCAGAACGCTGGCAAAGTGCCTGCCAACAAGATTATGATAATTTTCTGATTTGGAAGAAAAGAAATAATGGGAAAAGCTATAAAGAATACACCCAGAAAGAAGATTCTGGCAAAAATATACGAAATGCAGCCGTAAGACATGAATTCTATTCTTTGAATAAAAACAGGACTCTACCATTGACATTACAAGCAGCTATCGCTGCCCACCACGGTAAATTAAGCGAAAACTTTGAAGAAAAATGGCTGAAGGAAGGATTTAAGGAGGTTTGGACAAAATTTAAAACTGAAAGCTTTATAAAAAGAACGATAGAAGAAACTGCGAAGATTCATTACGAATTTGCAGGTCCAAGAGGATTGCTTCAATTGGCAGACCACCGTGCAAGTGCAAAAGAAGATGGAGACTTTGTCCCTAATCTTTCAATATTCCATTATCAATTTCCTCATAAAGAAAAAAGAGGCGTTCAAAAGCTCATTGAAAGTCATTGGAAAGATGATTTATTATTGGTTCGTGCTCCAACTGGAGCGGGAAAAACAGATGCTTCATTATTGTGGGCATCTTTGCAAATTGAGAACAAACGAGCAGACCGACTGATAATTGCCATGCCAACTCGTTTTACCTCCAATGCCTTGGCTATTAATGTGGCAGAAAGTTTGTCTGACACAGGACTCTATCACTCAAGTGCATGGTTTGTTAAATTTCAGGAACAAGTCGAAGAAGGTGCTATTGATAAAAAGAAGGCTGAAAAAGTTCATGAATTCGCCAGGCTACTTCAGACTCCTATTACCGTTTGTACCATTGACCACCTTCTAATGGCTTTAACCTTAACCAGAGAAGATCACCATTTGATTTCGTTTAATCTAGCTAATTCTTGTTTAGTTATAGATGAGGCAGATTTTTATGATGATTTTACCCAAGCAAACATTCTAGTACTTCTTGAAATATTAAAATACTGGAATGTCCCCGTGCTTCTAATGAGTGCGTCTCTACCCGAATCGGTTTTGCCATCATACCAGCGAATCGGCTATCAAATTAATCAAATTATTGAAGATACTTCTGATAATTTTCGGAATCGATTTGAGATAAAAGCAATTCAAAATTACACTGAATTTTCAGAGATCGAAAACCTACTCGAACTTTGTGTTAAAAGGGGGACAGCAATTATTTATGCAAATACTGTTGATAAAGCAGTATTGTTTTACGATTGGTTTGAAAAACGGAATGCAAATCCAATACTCTATCATAGCCGATTTACCGAGCCTGACAAGAAAGATAAAGAACAGGAATTGATCAGCGCTTTAGGAAAAGCATCTTGGGAAAATGGAACAGCAAGAGGGATTGCAATATTAACACAGATCGGAGAAATGAGTATCAACATAAGTGCGGATCTCATGATTTCGGAACTTTGTCCAATTGACCGCTTAACCCAACGTGCTGGTCGGCTGTGCCGTTTCGATAAATCAAAAGTAGGTGAACTGTATGTGCTTGTTCCTCAAAAAAATGGGTTGGTTTATCCAGCTCCTTATGGTGAATATGATAGAAAAGAAAGAGCATGGGTACCTTGCGATGCATTTACCCAAACAGCAGAAAAACTTGAAACAACATTTTACAATGCGGGCAAACTTGTAAGCATGCTTAATCAGGTTTATTCCGCAGAAACAGCATTTTCTTTCCGAGCGATTTCTAATGCAAAAAATCTAAAGGAGTATTTCCAATTCAATTGGCTTATTAATCCGATGCAGGTCCCTGCTACTAATGAAGTCGATACAAATTTTTGGCGTAGCAGGAATATTGAGCCTCAAGACACCGTTTTTGTCAGAGAACCAGAGTTCAAATACTTCCATAACTATTTAAGACTTCAAAATTGGAAGCTTAGAAACTCAGTGGAGCTACCTGTATATCTAATCGAGAAGGGGAGGAAACAACACATGATTGATATTCAGAAAATTAATGTGAGAGATGAAGAGGAGATGATCTATGTTATTCGCGAAGGATTTTATGATGAGAAGAAAGGGGTTACATTCACAGAGGGAGAACAATTACTTTAACAACTATAGATTTAAATCTATGCTCGACAAGAACTCCTTATATAATATTTCAGAATTAATATTGAAAGGTACAGAGATTCATCCAGCATTGAGTGTCCCAGAAGATGTTGAAAATCTATTCCCTAATTACACGACATTGTCATTTATAGAAAGTAAAACAAAGAAATTGGCATCAAATAATGGATCGGGAAAATAAAATTGTAATTCTTGAACATGAAGACGTTGATAAATGAAGGAACTGAGACTGGGAAAAATTCAGGATGAACTTAATAAGTTCGGAAAGATGCTGTGAAATGTTTTTAAGAATGAAGTGTACTGGCATTCTCCCTGCTTATCCTATTATCGTGGTGAAAAAACGGATTTTCCAGAAGAAGATTCGTTCGGAGCTATTATCTTGGATGAAGATTTGCTATTTGAGGGATCTCAAAATAGCTCATTTATTAACCGCACATTTTCATGGAACATTTTAAGAAGCTTTTTGACTCGATAATTTTTCCGGCAGGCACACGGTGATTATAAAATCCAGCCGGTTTAATCAGCAAAAATGGGGTAAAAAAGTTATCAGGAAACAGGCTTTACCAAAGATCAGGAAAAAGAGACAACAAATAAAAAATGCAGATTCCCTGACAGGTTTTGCGTCCAAAGGATTTTCTAATTTGTAATTTTATAGATCCAAACACATAGTATGGCAATTCATATCAATATTGAGAAGTTGATTTCAGGCAAAATCGTGGAAAACGAGCGAATCGAGTACAAAAAGGGATGGAATCCGGCAACAATTTACCGGACTATCTGCGCATTTGCCAATGATTTCGAAAATATCGGTGGAGGTTATATTATTGTTGGTGCAGAAGAAGAAAAAGGAAAGGCAAAACGCCCTGTTGTCGGCATTGCGGTTGATGAGTTGGATTTCATTCAAAAGAAGATGGTTGAATTCAATAAATTGATCAACCCTCACTATGACCCTAAAATCAGCATTGAAACGGTTGATGGTGTTTCGATTCTCATAATATGGGTTCCAGGTGGAAATCAGCGACCATACGAAGTTCCCGAAGATATAACTGTAAAGAAAAATAAAAAATACCGGTATTATATACGCAGGTATGCGAGTACGGTTCAGGCAGATAAAGACGAACGTGACGAATTGATAAGCCTTACCCGTCAAACACCGTTTGATGACAGGATTAATACACAGGCAGCTGTTGAAGATATATCTCCGCTATTGGTCAGGGAGTACCTGCAGAATGTGAGCAGTACACTGGTAACGCAAATCGAAACAGCTCCCATTAACGATATTTACAGGGCAATGGATTTGGTCAGCGGTCCCGATGAACTGCTTTACCCGAAAAACATTGCCTTGATGATGTTTAATTACCGGCCGGAAAAATTTTTCCCCTACTCCCGAATAGAAATTGTTGAATTTCCTTATGGGTTAGGCAACCCGGTATTTTATGAAAAGCCGCCAATAACCGGCCCGGTGTATGTGCAAATACAGAAAGCACTTGAACAGCTGGAAAGTATTGTTTTGAAAGAGCGGGTATACAAATTGCCTGACAGGGCGGAAGCGCAACGAGTATGGAATTATCCATTCCGGGCTTTAGAGGAAAGCGTTGTCAATGCCTTATATCATAGAAGTTGGGAGATCAGAGAACCGGTTGAAATACGTATTCTGCCTGACTGTATTGAAATCGTTAATCAGGGGGGGCCTGATCGAAGTGTTAAAATAGAAGAGATACAAAAAGGAATTATCCATAACCGGAGATATCGAAACCGGAGAATTGGTGATTTTCTGAAAGAATTGGATATGACTGAAGGACGGGGAACAGGCATCCCTACTATTCGCAGAGAAATGGCGAGAAACGGATCACCCGATCCTCGTTTTGAAACCGATGAGAACTACAGTTATTTCATAACAACATTACCGATACATCCTGCCTTCCTTTTGGGAGATGAAGTACATGAAGGTGTAATTAAAGAAAGACAAACTGATTACAATCAGAGAGATAATATCTTAAGACTTATTCGCGAGGGTGTAAATGAGGGTGTAAATGAGGGTGTAAATGCAAATATATATAG
>JBDKTZ010000106.1:0-12331 GCA_039679975.1 Prolixibacteraceae bacterium | reverse complement strand
TTAAGTTTGCCGGGCTTTTGGAAACAGAAGAATAGGATGATTTGCCATAGCCATGACAGAAACACAATTTAACAATGCCTTACTCGGGATGCACGATAAACTTTGGTATTACGCATTAAGCTTAACTGCTGACCGGGAAAAAGCAAAAGATCTGCTTCAGGATACATTTTTAAAAGCGCTGATCCACAGGGATAAATTTGTAGATAATACCGATTTTAAAGCATGGACTTACCGGATTATGCAATATACGTTCATTAACAATTACAAGCGAGATATCAGAACAAAAAAGATCTTTGACAAATCGAATGCCGATTTTCATCTGCTGTTTTCAAAGGATAATTTATACCCATCTCCCGATTTGATTTTTAGTTTAAAAGAGATTCTAAACTGTATTCATACATTCGAAGATAAATACAAAGTACCTTTTATTATGTTTTTGAATGGTTATAAGTACAAGGAAATTGCAGAACACTTAAAATTAAATCTATGCACTGTAAAATGTCGGATCTTCTTTGCCCGTAAAAAGCTTGAAAAAGCATTAAATGAAGAGCGCTGCTTAATAAAAGTTTTAGAATAGATTGATCTTATTACATTACACGAACTTAGTATTCTAAAAGACAGAATAAAAACGATATAAACCTGGCAACTTTAGATTTCCCCTCTATAACTCATTCCATTCCATTTCTAAATGTTGTCAGGTTTTTCATTCTATTTTAAGCCATACCAAATCAGCCTTAGTTTTTATAGAAGACCAAATGTGATTCTTGTTGTGCAAGGTTAATAATTTAAACAAACAGATATGATAAAAACGAGAATAGGGGTCAATGCCGGGAAAATATGGCAATTTCTGGATCAGAATAACGGGGAAAGCAGTATTTCGGGCATAAAAAAGGCACTAACAATGAGGACATAAAGACATTTATTTTTTTTGTATAACCAGCGAATCGACCAGACTACCCTCCTCATTGCGAATTTCCACGTTTAAGCCTTCACGGTTCGTAAAACCTTTTACAACGGTATTATTCGCATTCACAATGATCGGGAAGCTTTGTTTTCCCCTGGCATCCTTCCGGATATACTTATGAAGGTGGCCGCAGAACATAGCCTGGATGCCTGCATCATTCAGCAAGGGCATAAACTTATCCTCCACATCTTTCTCTCCGTGCCAGCCGCCAAATGGAGGCATATGAACGATCGCAATTTTATAAGGTGCGTTTTTATAAAGATCCGACTTCAGCGCTTCCTTCAGCCATTCAGCCTCTTTATCCCGATAGGCATCGAAGGCAACAATACCGCTGTATTCGATATCCGAATCGGGTTTATCTTCCCCACAGTCGAGCATAACAAAACAAACCGGTCCCTGGCGGAACATACCGTAAAGCCTGCCATCAAAACCGGAAAAATAATCGGCAAAACGATGAGCATAGTTCCCACGGGTCTCATGGTTTCCACGGGCGTAGTACATGGGAATTTCGCCGGCGAAGAGCTTTACTCCGGTGTCCATGAAATCGCCAAAAAGCTTCTCCTCACTGGTAATGCTGCTGGCCATGTCACCGTTAAAGAACACCATATCGGTTTTTGACCAGGAGGTATTCTTCAGCAAATTAGTCATTAGCTCATTGTTCCCGTGAATATCATTCAGGATCACAAAAGAGATGTCACTCTTTTTATAGTCGTTGGTGGTAAAGGTGAGCGGCTTAGCCCCGTACACTTTCGTTGCCGCCACTTTTCCGTAAAGGACCTGTGTCCCCTGGTGATTCAGGACTTCCTGAGAATAGGCCCTGTACCGGTAAACAGTCCCGGGTTTCAGGTTACCGAGCCGGACCGAATGGATCGTTGAAACCGTTTTAAAACCATAAGGAGCTGAAAAATACTTCGGCCTTTCTTCTAGATAAAAGTGGGTACTGTCGTCGGGAGCCAGCTCTACCCATGCTATCCCATCACGGTTTGTGGTCCACATAATGGTGACACCATTTTCGCCCATATCCTGAAGATAAGGACCATGAGTGATCCGAAACGGTTCATCTTGAGCAAATCCGCTTATTAAAAAGAAAATAACGGACAGGATCATTAACATGTTTTTCTTCATAAATCTCAATGATTAAAGAATTGTGAATATAAGCAATAAAGAGTAAAAAAGTTGCCCGGGATGAGCAACTTTTTCCTAACAGAAGAGGTGTCCGGAGGAAATATCTATAAAGAAAGTTCCACAGTGTTATTGGGAGGAAACCGGATTGTGAGCACATCATTCTCCTGATCGACCTCACACTTCCAATTACTTTTTAAACGAAATTGACTTGAACCGAAGGGATTTTTCAAACTACATACTCCTCCTTTTTCTGAAAAGATTTTCACTGTTTGTACCTGCCCATCACTTGACAGGCTGATACAAGGAAAGCGCCTGAAGTTCGTAATGAATGAAAAGAAACATCTTTCCACGATGATGGGATGGCCGGAAAAATATGGATGACACCGGTATGGCTCTGAATTAACATCTCCTGAATAGCTGAAGCAAAAGCAAAATTGCCTTCGAGTGTAAATGGCCGGTACTTAAAATTCGAATATCCGCGATCATGCTGTTCCCCGTTCACATGAAAACTATTTGGAAGCGTAAAATTTTCAGCAAAGATCCGCAGGGTTTCAGCAGCTTTCTCTCCCATGAATGCCCGTGCGTAAAGGTTCCCAAGCCAGCTAAATGAATAACCCGTCCACATGGCAGAGCCTTTTTGTTCCAATGTAGCGAGCGTAGCTTTAATGATTTGCCGGTCTTTTTCACCATTCGACCAATCAATGAGCCCTAACGGATGCCGGGCAACCAGATGGGAAAAATGTCTGTGTGATCCTGTATAATCACAATTTGGTGCAAACGCAAGGCCACCCTTGGCATCCAAAGCAAATTCAGGCCATTCATTCAGAATGGACTGCCATTTGGCTGAATCACTGCTTTCTCCAAGTTCTCCGGCCAGTTCAGAAGCTTTTTCGAATGTCCACCGGATCAACGCTAGATCGAAATTTGTGGTTTCCCGGAACCATGCTTTCTCTGAATTATCGAAGATCTCGGGGCTGGAGCTAATAGGCAGTTTCCTTTTTTCGTTTTGATCTTTTACAGAAATTTCGTCAAGATAGCGGGCTACATCCCGTAGCCAAGGATAGGCTTTTTCTTTCAAAAAGACTTCGTCACGGGAATAGATCCAATGCAAGTAAAAATGATGAGACAACCAGGCTGCCACTGTTGGACCAAAGGAATACTGGATCCATCCCCCATGGGTTCACCGGTCAGAGTGGTAACTCCCGGAACGTTTAAACCCGCAGTTCCGAAATATGTTCTCGTGTATTTTCTGAAGGTGTCTCTGTATTTCCATAACCAGTCGATAAAGCCCGTTTCAAGATCGAGGTGGTTTCCGGTATAGGCAGGCCAATAGCTCAATTGTGTATTTAAATCATGGTGAAAGTCACCCTTCCATGGCGGCAATTTCCCGTTATCTGCTGTCCACACGCCCTGGAGTGAGATGGGAGGAGCGTCCGGCCGGGCCACAGATCCTAATTTATAACATTCCAGGTAGTACTGTTTTTCCAGTACCGGATCGGGCAGAGAAACAGACGATTTCGACCAGAATTTTTTCCACCAGGCACAGTGAGCGTCGAAAGCTGTTTCAAAACCGGTTCCGCGAAGCAGGTCAGCCACCAGAGAACCGGCCTTTTCCCCGCCGGTTCCCTCCGAAAAGGATGAGCTTATGCTCCAGACCCCGGTCAGGGTATTCGCGGCAGACTTCCAGGCCACCGCCACCTCGTATTCAAAACCATTCCACCCCTTTTGCCGGTATATCTGTTTCTCAGGCGTTGCCACCACGTTCCCCTGCTCGTAACCCAGCCGTTGCAGATCCAGTCCGGCAACCGGATTTCCGCCAGCCGAATCCTTTCCGCTTCCATACGCAGGAGGGATCACCTGAGGAGTCAGATCCCCCTGAATATTTGTAAATCTGAACCAACCGGACTGACGATCGGCCTGAACAAAAGTTTCGAGCCGGGTTTTGTTTTCCCATTCCACCCGGCATAATGCACTGACGATGTCCAGTTCCACCCGCTTTATTTTTCCCAGGCTGCTGATGTCAAATTCCAGCGCTGCGCCCGGTATTTTTGACGGCGCCGGCATCTGGTCGTAAGGAACGTCGAACAGTTCCTGAACCGCTTTATAGTTATTTTTGTCAAGTTGCTCCTGTACCCACCGGTAGCTGAACTCCGGACGGGAAAGGTTATCCATCGGACGCAGGTCCCACAGATCGGCCCGATCGAGCGAAAATCGCAGGTTACTGTCTTTCTGCCAGATCAGCGCTCCCAGCATCCCGTTCCCCAGCGGAATCGCTTCATCCCAAACGGTAGCCGGCTTTTGAAACTGCAGATTACCGGCAGCAATCCTGCTTTCCGCGTTCTCCCGGCAACAGGAAAGAAACCCCCATTGCAGGCTCAGTAAAAGAATTATTGCACAAGAGATTTTCATATGTTTATCGTTTCAATTTAACTGTGCATAATTTGCGTACTAAACTTCATTACTTTTTTCTAGGACGTCGACGTATGGAACTCGCCAATAAACATTACCTTGGGCGTAAACTGCGACGTTCATGGCTCGTTTCATACGTTTATTTTTCTTTCAAAATGAATAACAGTCCTTCTTTACTCTTCAAAGGAATGGCTTCGTCCACAGACCAGACATGCTTTGCCTGGAAGTTCTCAACCTCAGGGGCCTCGAGGATGGCTTTCGCGGGATCCATTCCCAATGCCGTCCAGTTAAATGTCAGTTTCACCTGCCGGTCTGCCGGATCGAAGTTCCCCAAAGCGATGAGTACGCTGTCTTTCTTCATGAATGCAGTGGCCTTTACATTCGAATGGTTCGTCTGAACGGGACAATCGTCTGACCAATAGCCTTCCATTTTTGCATCAGCAATACCAAATCTGCTCCATAACTCCCATACCGGAGCCGGAGAAAATGCGCCGTAAGAATGCCGGGCGGTTGCGCCATATACCATCCCAAGAAAACGATTCCCCCCGTCCTGCAGCATCTCGCTCATCATCCCGAACGGGATCCCGGAAAAAGTGACGAACCATTCGTCGGGCATCATCTGATTATATTTAAAACTCTCGCCAAACCACAACCGGTCAACATACGGGAAAAAGCCGGTGTACTGATTTGCCGGACCAATGGAATACCCGGTGTTGGAATGCAGATCAATGAGCGAGCCGGGTCTGTAAGCCGCCATGATCTTGCGCACACGTTTCATTACCGGACGGTCGAACGACACGTCGTCCATATAGATACCGTCAATCTGATAATTTTCAAACATCCACCTCAAGCCTTCCAGGTAGTAATTGATCCACCTGGAGAAACCATTCAGCACCAGCGCTGCATCTGCATTTTGCCCGGGCAGTTCGGTATACCAGGCCGGCTTATAATCATCGATCAGATGCTCGCAATGCCAGGGAAGACCGTAACCGACGCCCGAAACAAAGATCTCATGGTTCAGACTTTTCAGGGCAAAGATTTCCGTGGTATAATCGGATAATTCACGGATGGTGTAATATAACTTTACCTTTCTGTTATTTGCATGTTGCTCCTGAATATAACGGATCAGTGAATCTCTTACGATAAACGGATAATTGATCACCGGATTCAGGCTTTGGGAATGATGAATATTGGCAATGTTGGCTCCTTCGCCGGCTGCTTTGGCAAACCCTCCCGGATCAGCATGATAATACCGTTGAGAAAAATGGCCGCGGGTGTCGACCGGTTTTACCGGTGTGATCAGAAAGGCAAATTCAAAGTCAGCAGCAGTGGGAGACAAGATCCTCTTTCCTGTTGAAACCTCAACAACTGCTCTCTCCTTTGATCCTCCTTTTACGTTTATTCTGCCTTCACCTTCATTCGCCCATGATGCAGGAGGAGCCGGTTTATAATCATTCAGCAACGGACCATGGTAAGCCCCTCCCCTCAGTTCCACGTGTAAGCCTGCAAGGTCACCGCCTATCCAGTAACTGTCCCACGGTCCTTTCCAGTCCCAGGTATAATTTTCCGGACGTAAACCTCCCTTGTAGCCTGCTCCCATAAAATATTCGGATGCCTCAGGAGTTAACCGGCTTACCAGTTTGATATCCCGGACAGCAACCGTTTTCTCCGAATGAACCCTGATGCTGTAATGAATATAACCATCATATTCCATGTAGGCATCACAATCAAATCGGATTCCCTCCCCGGAAATTCCTTCCGAATGCCAGCTGACCAGTCCGTCTGCATCCTGCCGGATCGTCCTGTTCGCTGAAGTCAACCTGACCTGCCCTTTATCAGTCACCAAAATAAATTCAACAGGTTGTGCAAAAATTTCTTTCCCGTTTACCTTTACAGAACGGATTAACCCGTTCTGGCCCACCATGACTTCCTTTCCTGTAGCAATGATCACGGAATCGTTCAGTTGCATTTTCTGATAAGGCGCAACCGGCAAACTGTCGATTCCAAGGGTTGAGTTAAGCCATCTCAGGCGACTATGCCGCCACAGATCGCCGTCGCCTTTGTCGCCAAGTTTTTCTTCCCCCACACGGACCTTCACCTTCACGCTTGCAGGAGGACAGTTTTTGGGAGCAAGGGTGATCTCGCCTTCATATTGCCCCGGCTTGGCATTTTCCGGGATTTGCATCCCGAACCACAGCGCCTGGACTTTTCCCCGGGGAACGTTGACATCAAAAATAACCGGTTTCCCGTCCCAGTTCGTCCCATCCATATTAAAGCAGGTCACCTCATTTTTACTGATCGTTACCTTTCCGGATTCATGGATAAAGTCGCTGCACGACCAGGAGATATCCTGCAGATCTTTGTTAACGGCCCATATTCCCGTTTGCCAGGTATAATATTCGTTTGGGCGGGCCTCTCCTTCAAATTCGGATGAAGGGCCTTTTTCAACCCATCTGACCGGAATCGTCGTCAACCGGATGGGGAATGCCCTGTCTTCGGGGAAAGTCAAAAAATCAGCCGGCGCTTTCGCCTTCAGATTTTCGATTTCCTTCTGTGTGGCAATAAGCCCCATGGATGTAAAAAAGTCAAACCGCGAGCGGCTTTCAAAGCGACGCACCGTTGCAGAAGGGATCGGATCAGGATCACTTTTTACGCTGTCGGTCCAACTCTGCCGGGCTTCATATTCAGGAGGAAGGTAATCGTTCCAGGGTTTCCCGTAACGGGCATCATCCCAACCCTTCCGAAACTTGTAAGGCAAATAGTAAACGTAATAGTCGCCCGGTACTGTTTTGGGCTGAAAAACGATGACGCCTGATTCCGGGGAAAAATCAAGGACAGTGACATTGCTGATTTCGCTTCCGGTTACAGCGTCGGTAACAATGATCTTTTTTGTTTCAGGACGCAAATCCGGACGTCGCCACGGCAAGACGACCTTTACGGCGTTCCGGTATACCTGCTCCACATGCACAACAGCCCTGTGGTTACCCCGCATATCCACGTTCCATGCTGAATCAGCTACTGAAAACGGGATACCGTCGGGCGCAAACGATACATACTGGCTTTCACCGCTGTAATGCCGGTGATCTGAAACGCAGCCTTGGAATAAAAAGAACAGGCAAATCAAAGGAATATATGGCTTCATAAATCGTTGGTTGTTAATTGAATGAGTTCTTTGACCAGTTCGAATTCCGGATCGGCATATTGAGGATCCCAGGGCGTACCGCCCGGACGGGTATTGATCAGTTTTTCCGCCTGAGCAGCATCATCAAACCGATGGCCAATCATAAAACCGAGCCAATCCAGCAGCGGACTGTCCGGTACCGCGCTTTTCCACAGGTCCTTGTAAACGGCAAATTCATCGCTTCTTCCCAAATGACGCAACGCCATCAGGGTCAGACAACCGGAGGCGTTGAACCCTGGCTGCTGATTTTTTACGACATCGGCTACGCGTTGAAACAATTCCCCGGCCTTCTTTTTATCCCCTTTCTTCTCCCGGCAAAAAGCTTCCAGAAAATCCTCGATCCGCTCGTCCGCATCATAAGGCTTTCCTGCACCCAGATTCTCAGGCCACAGGCGCGCCAGTTCCGCAAGTCTGACTGCCTCATTGTATTTTCTTTTTTCACAGGAACGGATACCCTCCATGACACAGGCCTGACGATAGGTTGTCCTTCCAAACCGCGCTCCTTCGCTGGGAAGAATGACTGTTTTTGCCAGCATTTCCCTGGCCCGGGCATATTCTCCGGCAGCCATCAGACATTTGGCATAGTCATATTTCAGCGTATTGTTGGCAGGGAATTTAGCCGCCGACGTCTTGACAACCGCGAGGGCCTCTGCAGACCTGTTGCACGAAAGATAATAGCAGATGAGCCGTTCGGCAATCCGCCAGTCATTTTCCGCCAGCGCTTTTGCGCTCAGGAGATCCTCCTCCGCGTTATAACCGGGCTCACCGCTCAATGCCGATGATCTGGCCAGATAGAAATAAGGGTAGTCCGGCGAGCTGCCGCACTTCCTGAAAAGCTCCCGGGCGGCCTCCGCGTTGCCCAGGCTCTGGTTAAGAAGGGCGCTGTAGTAATTGAGGACCCAATGATCTGACCGGGTCATCGCCCACTCCAGTAAGGTCTTGTCTTCTGTCCGGAAAGGAAAAACAAAATCAGGCGACAGATGAAGCGCTTTATCCAGGTATTCTGCAGAGCGGGACTCATCACCTGCCAGAGAACTCAGATAAGCCTGACGGAGCCTCACAAAAGGATGAGGATTTGCCATTTCCAACACCCGGAGAGCCTCGTCCATGCATCCGATGTCTTCATACCAGCCGGCCATTTCCAGATAGGTTTCGTGCCGAAGTTCGCTTTTGATCTGATCCCGGAATTTCTTTTCCGCGCTCTTGTCGTTCTGCAAAAGCATGGCCTCGAAATTAACAACAGGATTTAACAGCACAGACTCCCTGATCTTGTTGACAGATCGCTGAGCCAGTTGGATATTTCCTTCTTTCCTGCAAATGACAGCCATTAATTTCCCGGCTTCAATATCGGTACTGTTTGTTTGAAGTACCCTTTGGGCATAGGACTCCGCCGTGCCGAGATCATGCTGAAGCAAAAAGAGCCTTGACAGCTCGATCCATGCCGCATTTCTGCAGGCAGGCGACAATGAAGCCACCGCGAATCCGTCTTTTGCGCTCAGGTAATTTCCGGTTTTCCGGTTGATCAGTCCATAGATAAAATTGGCCTCCGGATCATAGGCATTTACCGACAAGGACTTCCGGGCATACCCGAGGGCCGCCTTCAAATCACCCTTCCGGTAAGACAAAACAGCCAGTTCATTCAGAGCAGGCACGTAGTACGGTTCTTTTTCGATACATTTCAAAAAGCGTTCCTCTGCAGGATCGTACTTCCGCTGCCAGGTCCAGTTCAGTCCGCTGAGATACAGACCGTAAGCCGATTCCCAGTCAAACTTTACGGGGGATTCGAGCGGACGTTTGGAATCATTGTCCTCCGGCCGTTCAGAATAGACCATTTTCTGATCTCCCAGGATAATCTTTAACGGGCCTGACAGACTTCCCGGCAGTTGTTCCGACCAGGTTTCAAGGACATTCAATCTGATCGCTTTTCCGTAAACCAGACTATCGCCGCAATAAATCGCGATCTTGTCATCGACTTCCTGCAGGGGACAGAAGCGGATTTCCGTATTTTGCCCGGTCCTGATCACATTCAGCACGCCCCACGGGTTTGCTTTGACCACACCGCCGGTATTGCGCACGGGAAACCAGTATTCTTTAAATACATCTGTGGCATACGGATCGAAACCGTGATGCTTGAACGGTGTCGCGGTACTGGCAGGGACAGCCTGATTGAACAACCGCCCTGACTGAAGTTCCACATACTGCCCGTCCGTATCGGTCAGCAGACCTTCCCAAATCGCTCCGGCCCGCGACTGGTCCCACAAAAAAATCTTCATTCCCAGTTTTTCTCCGTAAGGGGCATAATGTCCCGATCCAAATTGAAGGTTATGCCAGTAAGCGGCATAAAAATCGCCGGCATTCCCCACAATATGATAGGATTTTGCGTCACCGAAGTTATTTTCACGATACCTGGACAGCACCCTTCCCTGCTCATCGGCAGGCCATTGATGGGCCTGCCCGTCGTGTCCGATCCAGGAGTTGCCCGGGAAACAGAATTCAAGATCCTCACGGGCCTGGTAGGCGCTGTTCATCCATTGGTAATAGGGTTGCACCAGCGGGTTGGGATTATGCCAGGTAGTCGTGGTCGTAAAAAAAGCCTTGTCTTTCTGCAGATTGACTTCCGTTTCCCAACGTGTCCGGGTTAAAAGGTCCGTGGCGCTTAAATAACAGCTCACACTTCCGTCATCTTTGGTCAGGAAGCAGTAATCGACAGGTGAAGAAGTGGTGGGAGCATGCCCGATAATACCGAAATTCATCTCGATACCCCCCGAAGTCCACGGACCACGCATGGCAATATCCCTGAATTTGACCACTGAATTGCTGTAGATAAATTCATTTCCCGTTGACTTTTCAACGGCTCCCCATATTTTACCTCCGATTTGAGGAAACACCGACACCTTGATATACTTATTTTCAAGTTCAATGACCTTCCATGATTGGTCAACGCCTTGTTGAGAAAACTCGTCGAACCTGAAATACGGATAAAAATAACTGTCCGGTTGGGGAATGGGATCCGGATCAGAATACGGATAGGTTTTGATCTTTTTTTCAGATTCGTTTATCGTGGAACCCGGCTGCGCATAAGCAAGAAGCGCCGGGAAACTGAAAGATGCAAGTAAAATTGCCGTTTTCTTCATATGTTTGTTTTTAGTTGTCGCACGGGATTGACCAGGCGATGGGTATTCTTAAACAAAATCAATCCTTCCTGATTTATTCCGTAACAGGCTTTTTGCTTTGCGGGCCGGATATCCAGATCAATTTCACTCCCTTCGCCTCAACCGCAACAGGATTATTGATCTGCAGAGATCCTTCCTCCTGATAACCTGCAATTTCAGGAATCCTGACATGAACCTCTTTTTCTTTCAGTCCGAGCTTTTCCCAATCGATTTCCAGATTGACTTTAACGGGCTCACTCAGCCAGTTCCCGATGACCAGAAGCGCTGCGTCATCTTTCACGTACGAAGTTACAAACACATGGTTATTATTTGTTCTCACAGGAGCATGATTTTCCCAGTATCCGATCATTTTTGACTTTGTGATATCAAATTCCTTCCATAAATTCCACATACCCCAATCTCCCCGCGGAACCATGGCATAAATCATTCCCCTTCCTTTGTTGATACTCCGGTGAAGCAACAACTCATTAATCACACCGAAAGGGACCCCGCTGACTTCAGAAAGCCAGAAATCTTCCGGCATCAGATCAAAGTTAAATCCTTCGCCGTACCAGGTTCTGTCAATATAGGGGTAGATCTCAAGGTACTGGTTTGCCGGCCCGCGTGTGAATGCATTATTGGAGTGCACATCGATCTGGCATTCACCGGGCTTGATCTCTTCCATAATCCGTCTCATCCGCTTTAATATCCGCCTGTCGTATGAGAAATCGTCGAGGTACAGTCCGTCAATGTCTATTTCTTTCAAAAGCCAGGCAAGTCCTTCGAGATAATAATTATACCACCTGGATTCTCCTGAATTCAGGATCGCTGCATCCACCACCCCGTCTCCCAGATGAGTATACCATTGCGGCTGATACCGGTTAACCAGATGCTCCTGCAGCCACTGGTATCCGCCTCCGTTCCCATCGGCCAGCACCTCTGTTCCGAGGCTGCGCAATGCCCAGATTTCCGTCAAATGGTTGCTGAGTTCCCTGACCGTATAATAAATTTTGACCTTACAGCCTTTTGCATGCCATTGATCCGTAATTCCCTTTAGTTTATCGTTGGCAATAAAAGGATAATTGATGTAAGGATTAAATTCATTGGCATGATGGATATTCATCACGTTAGCGCCGCTGTTCACCGTATTGGCATCCGGATTTGGGGTATGGACATACCGGTAATTAAACTGATCGTTTGCATGGTATTCCCTGACAGGTGTGATGATAAGCGCAAACTCGAAGGTGACCTGATCGCCGGGAGACATCGGCCTGTATCCACTGTACGCAGAGGCGGTGGTGACGCCGTTTTCCGTATCGATCCTGAAGCCGCCGTTCACACCGTTAAACCACGCTTCAGGATGACCAGGCTGATACAGGTTCAGCAACGGACCATGGTAGGAGCCTCCGCGCAATTCGCACTGGATCCCTCCTTTCGTGTTCCCCAGCCAAAAGCTGTCTTCCTCTCTTATCCAGCGTGATTTGTGGAATTCGGGCGTAA
>JBDKTZ010000195.1:0-21586 GCA_039679975.1 Prolixibacteraceae bacterium | reverse complement strand
AGGTAATTGTCTGTCTGATCAAATCCTACCCGGTTCATCAGCGAAAACTGAATTTCATACAGAGATTCCTTGTTGTTTTCGGTGTTGTTACTGAAATTGTCGGCCCAGTTCGAAACTAAATCGTAATAATTTTTCCCTTCTCCGTCGACAAGCCATTCAAGACATCTTTTTGCATCTTCCCACTTGTGATGCTGTGCATATGCTTTTGCCAGCAATCCATAGGCAGCGCCTTTTGTTGGACGGCCACATTGTTCTTTGCTGCGTGTGGCAGGCAGACCGGCAACTGCATCTTCCAGGTCCTGTTCAATCTGAGTGAGCACTTCGTCAGCTGTGCTTTGCGCAGGTTTGTCGGCAGCAGAAGACGTGTGTAATACAAGCGGTACATTATCCCAAAGAGCGGTCATGTAAAAATAATAGAAGGCCCGCAGGAACTTTGCCTGTCCGATTAAATCCTGCTTGTGCGTGTCGTCTGCAAATGTTATATTTTCAATGTTATCCAATACCTGATTGGCCCGAAAAACAGCGACGTAATGTTCCCGCCATATTTTACCATTACATTCTCCGAAATCATAATTGGTAAAGATGAATTTTGTGTATTCATTCAGTTCCGTCCAGCCGGCATAACTCACACCTTCATCTGCCATGCCAAACATTTGGGTGTACATGTTGCGGGTCCATGTTCCCTGTCGATAAAACATGTTATACACAGCGATCAGGCCCGATTCAATATCCGCTTCGGTCTTCCAGAACACCCCGGTACTCAGCGTGTTCTCATTTTGTATATCGAGTAAGGAGTCACTGCACGATACAGATAACGCGACAATGACGCACAATGAATATTTCAGAAATGGTTTCATGTTCATCTGCTTTTTTAGAATGTGAATGACAATGCAAACTGAGCAGCGCGTGGGTTCGGGAATGAGCACCCGTCTGCTCCCATGGTAAAGATGCCGCTGTCTGCAAATTCCGGATCCAGACCGGAGTATCCTGTAAATGTGACAAGATTCTGAAGAGTCACCGACGCACGAAGCTTATCCACGCCGATTTTACTGCACAGTTGCGCAGGAACCGTATAACCGAGCGTAATTTCGCTCAAACGGAAGAACGAACCGTCTTCCAGCCAACGATTCTGATCACCACGGCTGTTTCGGGTATCTCCGTATACAATACGCGGACGGTCTTTAACCGGATGCTCCTGAGTCCAGGGAATCAGACCATTGAAGTTATTCTGGTTATTGGCAAAATCGGCGGCAGCGGCAGCCGAACCGTTCCAGACCTTCTGTCCGAAGCGGCCATAACCATTGATATTGAAATCAAATCCCTTATAAGCGGCCCCAAGATTCAGTCCCACTTCAAAATCAGGCCAGGGGCTTCCCACCAATTGACGGTCTTCGGACGAGATTATACCATCATCGTTATAATCGTCGTACATAATGTCGCCGGGTAAAGCATTCGGCTGAATGACCTTTCCTTTCGAATTGACATATCCCTGAACTTCATCATCCGACTGGAAAATCCCGTTCATTTTATAGAGATACCACATTCCAAGAGGTTCGCCGATCTCCGATTTGGCGAGCGATGTATAATAAACTGTTTGTCCATATCCCAGGTCCACAACTTTATTTTTCACATGCGATACATTGAGAGAAGCCGAATAGGAGAAATCGCCCTTATGGTCATTCCATCCCACCTCAAATTCCAGTCCCTGATTTTTCAGGCTCCCGGCATTAACTGCAGGCGCTCCTCCCTCATTTCCCGAACTCATCAGAATTGGCAGGTAAACCAACAGATCTTCACTTTTTGAATAAAAATATTCGGCCGTAAACCGGAGCCTGTTATTGAATGCTGCCATGTCAAAGCCGGCATTGCCTGTTGTTTTCTTTTCCCAAACAAGGTCTGTATTGCTCAACCGCGACTGAGTCATACCTATCAGCTTATATTCGGGACTCCCGAAGACAGCACGCGGAGCTGTGTTGATAGTCGACTGATACTCCCAATAGCCAATGCTGCTGTTTCCAAGGGTACCGTAATTCGCGCGGAGTTTCAGATCGTCGATAAACGGTACCTGGAAGAAATCCTCTCCGCTGATACGCCATCCCAGAGAAACAGAAAGGAAGTTTCCCCAGCGCGTATCTTTTGGTAAACGTGATGTTCCGTCACGACGACCTGTTACCTGTGCCAGATACTTGTCTGCATATGAATAATTGATCCTGCCCAGATAGGAAATCAAAGCCGATTCTCCATAACTGCCTCCTGCTGTGGTATTTCCAGTTGCAGCATCCAGCGATGTGATGTATTTGTCGCCGATCATCAACGGATCCAGCTTGGTAATCCAGCGATATTCCTCATGAAACTTATTATAGGTAATACCGGCCAGTGCGTTGATATCGTGTTTGCCGAATTGATGCTTAAAATTGTACGTTTGTTCGATGAGGATGTCATGATTCTGAGCACTACTGTAGCCTAAACTTGCAGCATCATCGCCCTGTCCCATCGTCCAGTTTCCTTTTTTACGCAACGTGTTGGTAAACCCCGTATAACTTTTGTAAGCCACGTTTAACTTAGCGTCGAACATTTCAAAAAGTGATACCTGTCCATACACATTACCTGTTAAATATTCTTCCTCATTATTCTGCTTCATCAAATCCTGCATGGCAACCAGATTCCGCCCGTAAGAATTTGCCCGGTCCACATTGCCGTATCCAAATCCTCCCGGATGCGATTCGTCGTATACAGGAATTGTTGGCGGCATCGCGATAAAATCACTCCAGGGATTGCCATTCAGATTTAACCTGTCCGATTTGGTGTAATAGAAGTTCTCTCCGTATGAAAAAATGCCCTTCTCTCCGTTGGTATTGATACGAAATCCGTATTTATCATAGCCGGTGCGATACAACGCACCATCATCGATCATGCGGTTCAGGGATGTGTAATAGCTGACTGTTTTGGAGCCGCCCGACAGCGATACATTATAATTTTGCAACAGTCCGCCGCTTAGCATCTCATCCTGCCAATCGGTATCTCCTTCGTAGTGGTTCTGGCGCTTTTTTATACCTCCCACTCCTGCCAGAATTGCTTCATCATAAGCCCTGTCATCATAAATTTTGTAGGTTTCCGCATCCATCAAATCATAGCGGGGCAGCCAGTTCAAAGTCAGTTGCGAATCGAACTTTACTTTCAGTGCACCTTCTTTTCCCTGTTTTGTCGTTATAATTACGACTCCGTTTGCGGCCCGTGATCCGTAGATCGCAGCAGACGAAGCATCTTTCAGCACCTGGATCGATTCGATATCTTCGACATTGACTCCCAGATCGCTGCCGCCGTAGGCGCCATCAATAATAAACAAGGGACTGTTATTTGTGAGACTGCCTAAACCGCGAATGACAATGGCAGCATTGGAACCAGGCTGCCCGCTTGTCGTAACCTTTACGCCTGAAGTCAGTCCCCGCATCGATTCTACGACATTCCCCGAAGCACGTTCGGCCAGGGCATCCTCTTTAACGGTCGATACGGCCCCCAGCAAATCTTTCTTCTTGACAGAACCATATCCGATCGTAACAACTTCTTCTATGCCGATCGAGTCTTCCTGCATCGTAACATTGAATGATGTACCTGATGCAACATTAATTTCCTGTGTTCTCATTCCCACGAATGAGTATATGAGGACGCCATCGGCAGGTACTTCAGAAATCCGGTACTGACCTTCCGTATCCGTAACGGTTCCGATATTTGTCCCTTTTAGATGAATCGTCACTCCCGGCAGGGGAGCACCAGCAGAATCAACCACTTTCCCTGAAATTACTTTATGTTGCTGAGCATAAGTAAAATTGACTGTACCGAAAGTCAGATCAAATAATAAGACAAGAGTTGATATCCATAAAAATTTCCAAAGCACGCCATTGCCTTTTGCAGCTCTGACACTTTCTCCGGTTTGTTTTTTTTCCATAACAGAAATGATTTATTGGTTTATCAAATATTCGACGCAAACATAGAAAATAAAAAATACATGCACAAACGTTTGTGCATGTATTTTAATCTATTGAGTAAAAATAATTACCCGGATTGTAGTAAAAATTTAATAATTTATTGTATATGAGCACCTAATATATAAATGACAGTAATCTAGTTCACCTGTTTCAAAATGCATTTTTCTTCCTATATTTGCATAAACGTTTGTACATTTAGGAATGACAGCTCAAAAAGTTAATATAAACGATATTGCCAAAAAAGCAGGACTCTCCATCACCACGGTATCGAGAGTCCTTAACGGCAAAGCCGAGCAATACCGGATCGGCAAAAAATCGCAGGAGAAGATCAAAAAAGCCGCCAAAGAACTGAATTATGTCCCTAACCAGTTTGCAGCCAATTTAAGATCGGGAAGAAGCAACACCATTGCGCTCATCGTGCCTTCACTGAATAATCCTTTTTTTGCGGGTATCGCCAGTAAGATTAATTCGGAGATCCGGAAGTACGGTTACATCACCATCATCGGCGACAGTGATGAGAACCAGGAGATCGAAAAAATGGAATTGCTTCAGTTGATGTCACGGAATATCGAAGGGCTGATCATCGTTCCCTGCGGCGATCAATGGGAACACATCAAACAATTATATGACAACGGGTTGCCGGTAATCTGCATTGACCGCTATTTTGAAGATCTGGATATTCCCTTTGTATCGACCGATAACTATGACGGCGCTTACTCCGCCACGAAGCTTTTGATCGAACATGGTCATCGTAAAATTGCCTGTATCCAGGGCGTTCAGAAATCCACGCCAAACCGGTTACGGATAAAAGGATTCAGGGACGCTATGAATGAAGCAGGGCTTTCCGATTTTAGTATTACGGGCGATGATTTCAGTATTCAGAATGGCTACCTGGAAACCGAGCTTTTACTTCAGCAAAAAAACCGGCCAACGGCGATATTTTCTTTGAGCAACACCATCGCCATGGGATGCATGAAAGCCTTCAGGGAGGAAAATATTCTTATCCCTGAGGACATCTCCCTCATCACCTTTGACGATCATCCTTATCTGGATTATTTGGCCACACCGCTTTCCTGTATTGCGCAACCCATCAGTGACATCAGCAAAATTGCCGTGAAATTTCTTTTTTCAAAGCTGGAAGACCATGAAATCGCAGCCAAACAGGTCCTGTTAAAACCTAAAATCAAATACAAGGAATCGGTCAAACGGATCATCTAGCCGATTCTCATCTTATTTATTTCCGGGAGAATATACCTTGCTGCCCGGATCTTTCGATGAATACAAAACGGCATCTCCGCAGTAAATATGATAACCTTCAGGAACATGGCGAACCTTCAGCAGAATGACGTGGCTTCCTTCCTGAAGATCGTATTTCCAGGCTACATCATGCCTGCGTACCCGTCCCTGAGTAGGAAGTTTAACCGTTTCCAATAATTGCCCGTCAACATAAACGTCCGCTTCCAAAGTAACATCCGGTAACTGTTGTTCCTTACGGGCGCTCCCGGTTATTACAAAACCGCATCCCTGCATTTCAAACGACATTTCCGGACTTGCCGGGGACAGGAAGTTGTTCAGCCTCTTCCGTTCTTTCGGAAACAACCCATCGAAAGCGGCTTCGTAAGGCATTGCCTGCGGAGTCTGGCAGCGAATTACAAAATTTTCGCCTTCCGCCCTTCCGCCCTTCCTTCTGATCATTTCAGACGCATGGCGAAAACCGGTCTCGTAAACTTTATTAAGTGACATTTCCGTATACCTGAAGTTCAGTTCCTCCACTTTGTTCAATCCTTGTTTCCATTGGTCCGGAATCTTGCTGTATCCGATCAACGCGCCTAAAATCCCTGCAGCATTGGCCGGATTACAATCCGAATCCTGTCCGCAGCGGGTGGCAATATCGATCGTTGTTCCAAAATCGCCTTTCCCGTATAGCAATCCGATTACAATATAGGCTGCATTGATCTTGGCGTCAATATTAAACGGAACAAAAACGCCATCGGGACATCCCCTGTCTGAAGCCCATTTCTTTTGTGTTTCGAACCATGTACTTTTCCAGTCTTCAGGATACTGGCTATGCCATTGGATCACGTCGGAGATACATCGACCAAACTCGCTTTCCCCGGGAATGGTCTTTAACGCCTCTGAAACCACTTGTTCAATATCGTCATACACATAAGCAAGAGCGTACATGGCCGCCACGTAAACGCCACCGTAAACGCCATCCCCGAAATTCATAACATGTCCGATCCGGTTAGCGGTTTCTGCCGCCGAATTCACCATTCCCGGCGACATCAGTCCTGCGAAGTCGGCCTCAATCTGAAAATCGATATCATCTGCATGAGGGTTGTTCTTCCAATGACCGGAAGCCGGCGGCATGATCCCGTTCAGGATGTTATAGCGGGCAGCCTGATTGGCATGCCAGAGCGGATATTCCGCCCGTGCAAAAGCCAACGCATGAAGCGAATCGGCCGCATCCAGCCCATATTTTTCAAAAACATCGACAAAAGTCAAATCCATATAGACATCGTCGTATAAGCCCGGCTCATTTTCATAATACCACAGCATCCGGCTGTCATCCCAGGGAATCGGCACACGGTCGTCGATCATAGTCCCGTTCCAGCGGAATTCCGTAGGCCCGCCATAGGTACAGCCAATGACCTGTCCGGCCCATCCGCCTTTGATCTTGTCCTGCAGCTCTGCTTTACTGATAACAATTGTATCCGGATTTATCTTCGATGCGGTTTCCGGTAACCGGCTCGTGCAGGATAGCGCGGCTAAGACCGGCAGCAATAAATTGAATCTGATAACCGTCTTCTTCATAGTAGGTCGACATTAGGTGAACGAAAAATAAGAATAAGCTAATTGAATGAACTTCTTCCGAAATCCACTGAACAAACTTAAAGGAATAATTTGAATTGTACAAACGTTTGTTCAACTTGATTATAAAATGCCCGTGATCCGGTTTTATTATCGGGGGACAGACGGCACCCGATCGCGAGCCTCTTCCGTTCTCCGGTCTCCTTGCTCCGGTGTCCGGTCTGCTTATTCTTCCATTTCCCTGAGGATATTTTCCACTTCCTCGCTGGTTTTATGCAGTTTTTCCTTACAGAAGCGGATCAGGAGTGAAACCCGCCTTACCTTTTCCGAAAGTTCGTCAACATCGAGCTCTTCCTGTTCGATTTTCGCAAGGATCTCGTCGATTTCAGCTACAGCTTCCTTATAAGTCATTTTCTTTGAATTCATGTTCCTAAATTTTGAGTCTGATTATGAATGATTGATATTGCCTGATAATCCCGAAGATTCTTGTAGCAGCGGTATTATTTGTCCTGCGACTTCACTTTCAACTTTTCCGTCGTGCAGTTGTGTCACTAACCGGTCTCCCTGGTTCAGCTCCTGAATAGTCCTCACCAGCTTCCCATTCCTGTAAGTCAGGCTATAGCCCCGCTTCAGAACTGCGAGAGGATCGACCAGTCTGATCTTTTCTTCGGCAAGCAAAAGATTTGCAAGCTCCTCCTTCAATTGAAAAGGCAATCTGCTTTTTAGATTTTGATGAGCCTTACCCAAATAATTCTTCCTGTTTTCAATAAACCGGCTGACCAATTGTTGAAGTTCGCTGTCCTTTTTCCCCAAGAAATGGATCTGGTCACTGATCGTGCCTGCACCTTTCATTTGAAGCCTGTGTTTGTGCCCTACAAAACGGTTTTCCTGGCGTTCCAAAAAAGACGGTATTCTGCTTTTCAGTTGCAAAGCAGTGAGCTTAAACTGATGCTCCTCCTCCTGTACCAAATGGCGGACTCCCTGCTTCAGCCTGACCACTGCTTGACGAAGCCAGTCATTTTCTGTTTTCAACCGCTCGGAAAGTAACTTCGAACAATAAGCTTCAATTTCAAGCAGTCGACCTTCAAAAGCATCGGCTCCGCTAATCAGAAATTCAGCGACGGCAGTCGGGGTTTTCATTTTGGTATGGGCAACAAGGTCCACAATGGTTTCATCTTTGTCGTGTCCGATACCGGTAATAACAGGAAGCGGGAACTGAGCGACATGGTAAGCCAGCTCATAATGATCGAAGCTGGCAAGATCGAGCTGCGCCCCACCCCCGCGGATAATCACGACCACATCGAACATCTCTTCGTACGGATAAATTTGCTCAAGGGCCTGGATAATGGAAACGGCAGTCTGCGTTCCCTGCATGGTAGCGGAAAACAGGCGTGTGTAAAAACAAATTCCCGATGCATTATGCGCCAGTTGATTTAGAAAATCCTGCAATCCGGCGGCAGTTGGTGAAGAAATAATGGCGACTCGCTGAGGTACGACGGGCAATTCCAACTCCTTATTCATTTCAAAAATACCGTCCTGCTGGAGGCGAAGGATAATCTCCCTGCGCTTAAGAGCCATATCGCCCATCGTGTATGTCGGATCAATATCCCTCACGTTCAGACTAAGGCCATAGAGCGGATGAAATTCGATTTTCACGCTGACCAATATCTTCAATCCGCTCCCGAAAGCCTGCCCGGTCGTCGTTTCAAAATAAGGTTTCATCATCCTGAATGTGTACGACCAAATGGTCGCTTTTGCACGGGCAACAATCTGGTTGCTGACGGGATCAGTATCGACCAGTTCCAGGTAACAATGACCATTCCTGTTTACCGAGAATTCGCCAATCTCCGCTTTCACCCAGACCAAGCCGGCAAAAGTATTGTCGATTGTCTCCCTGATCAGCAGATTGAGCTCTGAAAGTGTAAGTTGTGTGTTTGCCATCAAAATCATTTAAACAGGAGGCAAGTTAGCAAGAATAGCATCAAGACACAAGTAGTAAGACAGGATCAAGATACAACAGAACAGGAGCATAATACGATTCTTACGGCGCTTATTGGTATTTTCGGATCAGGGAAAAGCGAAAAAGACAGAGAGATCTACGATTCTCCCAGGGCTTTCAGCAGTGATCGTACCGAAGCGACCGACTCTACTTTATAAGCCGCAGCCGTATTCATGAGTCCTACTTTAATGGTAACAGCCGTACCGGGCAATTCTCTGAACATGTATTCGTCTGTCCAATCATCGCCAATGGCTATAATACAGTCAAATTCCATATTACGTATAAAACGCATGGCAGCTTTCCCTTTATTGATTCCCCCGGCTTTTATTTCAATCACTTTGTTCCCCTCCATAATTTCCAGATTATGATTGACAATCATATTCCGCAATTCTTCTTTCAGTTCATTGGCCCGCTGTTGCCCCTGTTCCGGTTCGGCCTTGCGGTAATGCCACACAAGAGAATAGTTTTTTTCCTCAATAAATGTTCCGGGAGTCCGGTCCACAAAAGTTTCCAGAATAGGACGCATAACCGGTTTCCATCCGTTACTCACGTTGTCGACCATTTCCCAATCTTTTCCGTACACGTTCAGCCAGACTCCGTGTTCCACGATCAGGTTAATGCGGTGACCGCTGAACCACTTTTGCAGAGTGCCGCGGTCACGGCCACTGATCAGCGTTACGGTATTTCGGTCATCCTCTTCAAGCCTTGCCAGCAGACCATGAAGCTCTTCATCGGGTTTAGCCGCCATCGGATCATTGTTAAAAGGAACCAGAGTACCATCGTAATCGAGGAATAACGCCCGTTTTTGTGATCTTTTAAATTCGGCAACAATATCTCGTTGCAATCCTGATGTAATTTTCTTTGCAAGAAAATTTTGCTGTATATTCTCAATTTTCCGAAGCGCCTTGACAAACTCTGTCGCCCATTTAAACACGTCGTAACGGCGAATGCGCCGTTGAATAAATTCCATCCGTTCGCGCTGCTCCTCCGGCGACATGGTCAGCGCCTGGTGAATGGCTTCAGCAATTTCCGACTCATTGTTCGGATTGATCACAATCGCTTCACCCATTTCCTTCGATACTCCGGCCATTTCGCTGATAATCATGACTCCGGTCTGATTGATCCGGCAGGCAATATATTCTTTTGCGACCAGGTTCATACCATCACGAACGGGAGTGATAAGCGCGACGTCGGAGGTGCTGTACAATTCAACCAGGTTATCAAATGGCAAAGACCTGTAAAAATACCAAACCGGCGCGTAATTTACCCCGCCAAACTGACCATTGATGCGTCCAACCAACCCGTCTATTTCACTTTTCAGCAATTTATATTGTTCCACTTCGCTACGCGAGGGAACAACAAGCAGAATCAACGTGACCTTGTCCCTGTACCGGGGATAGCGCATCAAAAAAGTTTCAAAAGCACGCAACCGGTTAGGAATTCCCTTGGTGTAATCCAGCCGGTCGATCGACAAAATTAATTTCCGTTCGGGAGATTCGTAAAAGTAATCTTCCAGTTGCTGATGTAATTCCGATTTTTCATGATTGTTCTTTCTGATAATTTTTTCAGCGCATTCCTGAAACTTTTTGTAGTCAATCCCCATTGGGAAAGCATCGCCCATAATAATCCGGTCTTCCATGTTGATCTGGTTAAATGAAACATCATAACCGAACAGGCGTATTACCGTACTAAAAAAATGCCGTTCATAGTCATACGTATGAAAACCGATCAGATCTGCCCCCAGCATCCCTTTAATCAGTTCCTTACGCCATGGAAGTATCCTGAAAACTTCATAGGACGGAAACGGAATATGCAGAAAAAAACCAATGGTGACGCCAGGCTTTATACGTTTGATCATTTCCGGCATCAGCAACAACTGGTAATCGTGGATCCAGATGGTATCACCGTCTTCCAGAATTTCGAGCGCCTTGTCTGCAAATAATTGATTTACTTTTATGTAAGCTTCCCAGTATAAGGGATTATATTCGATATACTGAGTGAAATAATGAAATAAGGGCCACACCACATTATTACTGAATCCTTCATAATAAAGATTGATCTCCTCTTTGGTGAGGTGAATGGCCACGCATTGTTCAGAAACCAGCTTTTCATCGATGTCCCTGATCTCATTATCCGCCAGGTCATCGGAAGCAACTCCCGACCAGCCAATCCACAGTCCCCCGTAGTCTTTATAGATCGAACTTAATCCCGTGGCCAGGCCTCCTACGCTGGGAATCAATGTCAATTCATCGTTCTCTTTTTGAATGCTTACCGGTAAACGGTTTGATGCTATATAAATCTTACTCATTTGCTCTGTTTTAACTTTCAATTATCCGGGACAGGCATATATTCCCTTTAGTGAAGCCAAAGAACAGCTTGTTGAAACGAAGTCCTTCGATGGCGCCGCAATGACTGACTATGCATCAACAGGGAAGCAATCTGCAGCAGCCAGCTTCGTAATCGCGTAAAACAAGCGTGGTTAAAAGAATAACACCACCGTCTCTAATTTAGTTTAACTCTAAAGTTATCAAAATAACTTCCTTTTCAGTTAAATTTAATGTAGAAAAGACAAGTTTGTCTTGCAAACGAACCTTTCGAAATGAGTTCCTGTTTCACAGTATGGGCTTGATGAAATGAAAATATAAATACATGAAGAATTTGAATTACGGCGTGATTGGAAACTGCAAAAGTGCAGCGCTGGTATCAGAGGCCGGAGCTATTGAATGGATGTGCCTTCCGCAATTTGATTCCTCTTCCGTTTTTGCAAAGATACTGGATGAGGAAAAAGGAGGAAGCCTGGAGATCCTGCCCCGGCATTTACAAGAGACTTATCAGTTTTATCTCCCGCGTACCAATATCCTGGTTACCCGGTTTACCTGTCTGGACGGAACCTTTGAGGTACACGACTTTATGCCCAGATACCGCACCGCAGAATCATCCGAAACATATTATACACCTCCCGACGTTATTCGTTTTTTTAAATACATATCGGGTGAACCGGAATTTGTGGTCAGGTATAATCCGCAACTGGAATACGCCCGTCATCCTACACGAAATGTGATTGAGGGATCCTACATCAAATCATCCACGGAAAAAGGACCTTATGACTCGCTTTATTTCTATTCAAGCTTTGATCTGAATGACATTCTGAACGAAAAATCAGTCATCCTCAATAAAGATGCTTTCTGTCTGATCAGCTATAATCAGAAATTACTGGTACAGGATGTCAGACGTGAGTTGCTGAAATTGGAACGAACAAAAGTGTACTGGCTGAACTGGGCCGAACGTACCACTTCATTTAAAAAGTACGATGAAGCCATTATCAGGAGTGCACTGACTCTGAAGATGCTGAGTTTCGACAAAAGCGGAGCTATCCTGGCAGCTTTGACCACCTCGCTCCCCGAAACAATCGGAGAGGGGCGTAACTGGGATTACCGGTTTTGCTGGATCAGAGATGCTTCCATGGTCGTAAAAATAATGACCTCGTTGGGGCACTTCCGAATGGCAAAACATTACCTTGATTTTATAATGGACATTCTGCCTGATAAAGACGAGAAAATGCAAATCATGTATGGGATCAGAGGTGAAAAGAAACTAAAGGAGTATGAATTGTCCCATTTGTCGGGTTATGAGAATTCTTATCCGGTAAGGATCGGGAATGCAGCATATCGTCAAAAGCAAAATGATATCTATGGCATTCTTTTGGACGTGATTTACCAGCATTTTGAAATTTATTCGATCAGTCTGGAACACAGTGAAGAACTCTGGACGATCGTCAGGAATGTCATTAAGGTGGTTGAAGCAAACTGGAGAAAGCCGGACCGCGGGATATGGGAGATCAGAAGCGAGAATAAGCACTTCACATTCAGCAAGGTATTGTGTTGGGTGGCAGTTGACCGCGCGGTAAAGATTGCCACATTGCTAAAACGGGAGCCATACATCAAACCATGGACAAAGCTAAGGGAAAAGATCAAAAAAGATATCCATGAAAATGCCTGGTCGGAGAAAAAGAAGGCCTTCACGCAGTCATATACCTCTGAAGATCTCGACGCGTCGGTATTGTTAATGGAATACTATGATTTTATTTCTGCCAACGACCAACGGTTTGTGGATACCGTGCTTGCGATCCAGAAGGAACTCGAATATGACGGACTGATGTTCCGCTATCGGAACCGCGATGACTTTGGACTACCTAAATCGGCCTTTACGATCTGTTCGTTCTGGTTAATCAACAGTCTGTACAAAATCGGGCGTAAAAAAGAAGCGGTTGCCAAATTTCACGCCTTGCTAGACTATTCCAATCATCTCGGCCTGTTCAGTGAGGATCTGGATTTTAAAACGAAACGGATGTTGGGAAATTTCCCCCAGGCCTATTCCCATCTGGCACTAATCCAGACGGCCATTACCATTTCAAACGGAGAACTCACCGAAGAAGAAGAAATTAAAGATTATCTGAATTTTTCTTAAAAGTAAAAGAGGGGTTTATGGCCCCTCTTTTACTTTTAAGTATGCCTGCAAGGCTTCTTATTTCACTTCTTCAAAATCGACATCGGTCACTTCACCATCCTGTCCTTTACTTTTTCCGCCCTGGGCTCCGGCGCCTGCGCCGGCATCCGGGCCCGGCTGAGCCTGGCTGCTTTGAGCCTGCGCATTATACATTTCCTGTGAAGCAGCCTGGAACACCTGGTTCAATTCGGCCGTCGCGGCATCAATCCCCGCAATGTCCTGGTTCTTATGAGCTTCCTTCAACTTTCCAAGAGCAGCCTCGATCGGACCTTTTTTATCAGCAGGAAGCTTATCGCCAAATTCTTTCAACTGCTTTTCAGTCTGGAAGATCAGACTGTCAGCATGATTCAGTTTGTCGACCTTTTCGCGGGCAGCCTTGTCGGCTTCTGCATTTGAAGCTGCTTCATTCCTCATGCGTTTAATTTCATCATCGCTCAGGCCAGAGGAAGCCTCGATCCTGATCGATTGCGACTTACCTGTAGCTTTGTCCTTGGCACTCACATGAAGGATCCCATTGGCATCAATGTCGAAGGCGACTTCAATTTGAGGTATGCCCCGCGGTGCCGGTGGCAGTCCGTCGAGATGAAACCGCCCGATGGTCTTATTTCCGGCAGCCATAGGTCGTTCACCCTGTAATACATGGATTTCAACTGAAGGCTGATTATCAGCGGCGGTAGAAAATACCTCCGACTTTTTAGTCGGAATTGTGGTATTAGCTTCAATGAGCTTGGTCATTACGCCGCCAAGAGTTTCGATTCCCAGAGAAAGCGGAGTGACATCAAGCAAAAGCACATCTTTCACTTCGCCGGTCAGCACACCACCCTGAATGGCAGCACCTACTGCTACAACTTCATCCGGATTCACACCTTTTGAAGGTGCTTTTCCAAAGAACTGCTGCACTTTCTCCTGAATGGCAGGAATACGGGTTGAACCGCCGACAAGAATAACTTCGTCCACATCTGATGCTGCCAGTCCGGCATTCTTTAACGCTTTACGGCATGGTTCTATTGTTGCGTTGATGAGTTTGTCGCATAATTGCTCAAACTTCGCACGGGTAAGGGTTTTCACAATATGTTTCGGGATCCCGTTCACCGGCATAATATAAGGCAGGTTAATCTCCGTCTGTGTCGAGCTTGACAATTCAATCTTGGCTTTTTCCGCAGCTTCTTTCAAGCGCTGGAGCGCCATTGGATCTTTTCTCAGGTCAATCCCTTCATCCTTTCTGAATTCTTCAGCCAGCCAATCAATAATCTCCTGATCAAAATCATCACCCCCCAGATGAGTGTCACCATCGGTCGATTTCACTTCAAAAACACCATCTCCCAATTCGAGAATGGAAATATCGAATGTTCCGCCACCAAGGTCAAAAACGGCTACTTTCATGTCGCGGTGCATCTTATCCAAACCGTAGGCCAGTGAAGCAGCTGTCGGTTCATTGATGATCCGGCGAACTGTCAAACCGGCAATTTCACCGGCTTCCTTGGTTGCCTGACGCTGAGCGTCACTGAAATAAGCAGGTACTGTGATCACCGCTTCTGTTACTTCCTGCCCCAAATAATCTTCAGCGGTCTTTTTCATTTTCTGCAAGATCATTGCTGAAATTTCCTGAGGAGAGTATTTCCTGTCATCGATCTGCACCCGCGGCGTATTGTTGTCACCTCTTACCACTTTGTACGGGACCCTGTTTACTTCCTTTGTAACCTGATCGAAAGTCTCACCCATAAAGCGTTTTATTGAAAAAACCGTCTTTTGTGGATTGGTAATCGCCTGACGTTTGGCCGGGTCCCCTATTTTCCGTTCTCCGTTTTCGACAAAAGCCACAATTGAAGGTGTCGTCCGTTTTCCTTCGCTGTTCGGAATAACAACAGGTTCGTTACCTTCCATTACAGAAACGCACGAATTTGTGGTGCCTAAGTCGATCCCAATAATTTTTCCCATTTTATCTGTTTTTTAAAAATATTTCTGAATTCAAAATTTACGGTTAAGGCTCATCAATGATTATGCCAACGAGATTTTCGGGAAGTTAAATGCAAAATTGGCACAAAGCAGAAAACGCCTGACTTTTACATTGACAGGAGCGGTGACAAAAAGACAGCAGGAGAAAGTTCTGAAGTATGGAGTACAAGGCTCAGCGGAAACCGAAAAACGTCATGCATCAAAGACGTCAGAAAAATACTTTCCATAAAAAAACAAGCAAAACATAGCGTCTTGGCATCATTGCGTGGAGTTTGCGTTCTGAACCATTTTGCCGGAATCTCAACTTTGAGCTTGAACGTTGAACTTTGAACTCATTATTGCCTATCTTTGTCGCATTAAACAGAAATATCATGTCAGTACATACTGAAATTAAACGAGTCACCACCCATGTTTTATCGGAAATGAAAATGAGAGGTGAAAAGATATCCATGCTGACCAGTTACGACTACAGTATGGCTAAACTGGTCGATGAAGCAGGGATCGATGTTATTCTCGTAGGTGATTCTGCCTCCAATGTCATGGCAGGAAATGAAACCACCCTTCCAATCACACTGGATCAAATGATTTATCACGGAACCTCAGTGGTTAAAGCGGTAAACCGGGCACTTGTGGTAGTAGATCTGCCTTTCGGCACTTACCAGGGCAACAGCAAGGAAGCGTTAAATTCGGCGATACGGATCATGAAAGAAACGGCTGCCGATGCAGTTAAGCTTGAGGGGGGAAAAGAGATACTGGAGTCGGTTGAACGGATCCTGTCGGCCGGAATCCCCATTATGGGACATCTGGGATTAATGCCTCAGTCAATCCACAAATACGGCACGTATGTAGTCAGGGCAAGGGAGGAGGCAGAAGCTGAAAAGCTATATGAAGACGCCCAGCTGCTGGAGAAAGCAGGATGTTTCGGCATTGTACTGGAAAAAATACCAGCCGCGCTAGGGAAAAAAGTAGCCGAATCGCTTACTATTCCGATGATCGGAATCGGAGCCGGAAACGGCGTCGACGGACAGGTGCTGGTAATTCATGACATGCTCGGCATCTCACAGGAATTCTCTCCCCGTTTCTTAAGAAGATACCTGGATCTGGCCACTGAAATAAAGGGAGCAGTAGGCCGGTACATTGGAGATGTGAAATCGCGTGATTTTCCTAACGATAAGGAACAATACTGATAGCAAAGCGCATGGGGCACAGAGCAAAGCGCAAGGGAAAAACCCCTTCCTAATGCTCTTCACTCCATGCTCTATGCTCCATGCCCTATGCCATTAAACATTTAATATTCATCCATTGCAAATTATTTACGAAGACAATCACCTGATCGCGGTCAACAAGGACTGCGGTGAAATTATCCAGGGAGATAAGACCGGCGATGAAACCCTGATCGACAAAGTCAAGGCGTACATCAAGAAGAAGTATAACAAGCCTGGCGACGTTTACCTGGGATCGCCGCACCGGCTGGACAGGCCAACCAGCGGCGTAGTCCTGTTCGCACGTACCAGCAAGGCGCTGGAACGCTTAAACGAGATGTTTCAAAGTAAGGATGCAATGAAAAAGACTTACTGGGCAGTTGTGGATCAGCTTCCGGAAAAAGAAGAAGCAACTCTTGAAGGTCACATTCGCAAGGATGAAGCTAAAAATAAAAGCTTTGTGTCGGATGGTCCGAAAAAAGACACCCGCCCGTGCAGTCTGAGCTACAAACACATGGCCAGTCTGGACCGTTATCACTTACTGGTGATTGATCTTCATACCGGCCGGCACCACCAGATCAGGGCGCAACTGTCCAAAATCGGGCTTCATATTAAAGGCGACCTGAAATACGGCGCTGCCCACAGCGATCCCAATGCCGGTATTCACCTCCATGCCCGGAAAATCGAATTCATTCACCCGGTAAAGAAGGAACCTGTTAAAATTGTTGCAGCCCCACCCAAAGGCGACCCCATCTGGGACGCACTCATGCAATTGAAACAGATAAAAAATTAATTACATTGAGGTTGGCTTGTTACGGGCATTTTTTAATATCCGGTCATCATCTAACTGAATTAGTTTGGTTCCTTATCCCTGGTTAGACCATGCTTCTTCAAGAATCTTTTATTGAACGGCTACTGAAACAGAATCCTCATTAAAACTTAGAGGCAACAGGCTCTTTACATTGTTCAGGGCATCAATCTGATTACGACTGTCAAGTAATACCCGAATGGGCTGGTTAAAGCGGATCTCGGTTTCGAGCAGGGCCTGGCGACAGGTTCCGCAAGGGCTCAAATGAGCCGCCAAATTACCAGCGCGGTCAATCGCCGTTATTGCCAATGCCAAAACCGGCTTTTCCGGAAAATTGGCATTCGCCCAGTACAGGGCTGTTCTCTCAGCACAACATCCAACCGGCGAGGATGCATTCTCCTGATTATTTCCGGTAATAATACACCCATCTGACATTCTTAATGCTGCGCCTACTCTGAATCCGGAATAAGGTGCATACGCGCTACGCGCAATCTCCCGTGCAGCCAGGATCAACAGTCTGTCATTTTCAGGCAATTCATTCAGATCTTTGTATTGTGTAATAATGATTTTAAACTCACTTTGTTGCATAAAATGGCCTTTTTACAAAGTTACATCTTTAATTTCCTTTCCGAAACAAGAGGTAACTCAAATCAAATGATCATTCCTAAAATAACAAAAGCGCTTATTCGCTGTTTAGAATAGATTCTTCCCCCTGGTGTGAATAAGTTTTCCCATGGTCGTTTGATACCTTTTTTTATTTTTGCTAAAAATTCAGATTTATGATTAGGAAAGTCATTTTTGCGATTGTTTTCATTTTAATTCATCAGATCACCTTTTCACAACGAATATATAGCCGGCAGGAGTATATCGAAATATACAGGGAACTGGCCGTCCTGGAAATGCAACGTACCGGTGTCCCTGCCAGCATCACCCTCGCCCAGGCCTGTTTGGAATCGGGTAACGGGAACAGCGAACTAAGCAGAAAATCAAACAACCATTTTGGCATCAAATGCAAAAACACATGGAACGGGAAGCGGGTTTATCATGATGACGATGAACGGGGTGAATGTTTCCGCAAATACAACTCAGTTGAAGAATCGTTTATGGACCACAGTAACTTTCTGTCAGTCAGTCCCAGGTACGCCATCCTCTTTTCTCTTGATATCACTGATTACAGGGGATGGGCGCATGGTTTAAAGCGAGCCGGCTACGCGACGAATCCGCGATATGCGGAAGAATTGATCCGCATCGTCGAAGAAAACCAGCTTTACCTTTATGATCAGGTCACTGATCCGAAACAACTGGGCCGGTTTAATCAGGAAGGAATTGCAGGAACAAACCATCCGCTCGTTAATCCCTATCAAACGCAGAACGTTGTTTTGAGAAACAATTTAAAGACAATCGTTGTCAGAGCAGGCGATACCATGGAAAGTATTGCGCAGCAGTTTAATCTGAAAGCATGGCAGATATATCAGTATAACGATTATAAGTACGGCAGGCAGCCGGTAGAGAATGAAATCCTTTATCTGGAGCCCAAGAGCAGAAAAGCAGCGAAAGGTTATGAAACCCACGTACTGGAAGGCGGAGAAAGCATGCACTACGTTTCGCAGGCATACGGAATCAAACTGAAACCTTTGCTCAAACGAAACAGGTTGAACAAAGGTGAGACCCCCCCCGCAGGGACGGTAATCTACCTGAGAAACCGCGGAAAGCAGTGAGTAAAAATCCAGGGCAGCGGGTGAAATCAATCGTGACTCACAACTCGTAACTCGAAATTGCCATGGAAGCCGCGGAGTAGTTCCTCTGTTTTCATCCTTTTTTTACCGGATAGTTGAAGATCCGTCAAATTCAGCCAACCGTCGGAAGCAGCAATTTTAAGAGTCGCTTTCCCATCGGAAAAAATTGTCCCAGGCGCTATGCCTGATGCAGGGCAAAAGTCCGCAAAAAAGATCTTCAAATTGAATATCTGTCCGTTTACCCCTTTTAGTTCAGTCCAGGCTCCGGGACAGGGGGATAAACCCCTGATCAAATTCCGGATCTTCTCACCGGGCCACGACCAGTCAATATGGCAGTCTTCCTTGAAGATTTTGGGAGCATGTTTTAACGCCCCTGACCGGAATTCTTCCTGACTGGTCGGTATATGATTTCCTTCCGCAATGGCGTCGACAGTCTTCATGACCAGGGTTGCTCCTATTTCCATCAGCCGGTCGTGAATATCCCCAACCGTATCGTTGTAGCCAATATCAATTTTTTCGTTGAACAGGATCCGTCCTGTGTCAATTTCGTGATCCAGTAAAAAAGTGGTTACCCCGGTTTCCTTTTCTCCGTTCATGACAGCCCAGTTTAAAGGTGCTGCCCCACGGTACTGCGGAAGGAGTGAACCATGCAGGTTAAAAGTACCGAGGGGAGGCATTGCCCATACAATCTCAGGCAACATCCTGAAAGCCACAACCACTTGTAAATCGGCCTTAAGATTTTGTAACTCGCGAATGAATTCGTGATCTTTCAGTTTTTCAGGCTGCAAAACGTATAATCCTGTTTCGACAGCATATTTTTTTACAGCCGACTCCTGCATCTTCATCCCCCGGCCTGCCGGTTTATCGGGAGCAGTAATCACTCCGACTATTCGGTATCGATTCCCGACCAACATCTTCAAACTGGCTACTGCAAACTCGGGGGTTCCCATAAACACAATTCTCAGGTCTTTTCCTGTCATGGCATAACTTTTAAACAAAGATACGGAAGAAAGAGAATACGATTAAATGAAAAAGCTGAGAAATTGCAGAACAGCAAAGAGCATAGAATGTGGGGGATAAAGAGGACGGGGACCAGGCGTTGAACCAGAAGATAATGAGGGCTTTGCACTCACTATTTGCTACCCAATACTAAAAACTAAATAAAATTCCGATCGATAAACTCCTGGAACTTGTCCTTATAATTATCACTGACGGGAATATAGACTTTCCCGAAAATAATCCGACCGCGCTCAATCATACTGACCCTGCTCAGATTAACGATAAATGAGCGGTGTACCCGCATAAATTTTTCGGAGGGGAGCTTCTGTTCCATCGATTTCATGGAATTGAGCGACAGAATCGGTTTGGGTTCTGAGGCCAGATACACTTTTATATAATCCTTTAGTCCTTCTACATATAAAATATCATCAAAGTTAATCCGCCTGATCTTGTATTCTGATTTCACAAACAGAAACTGGTTGCTGACCTCGATAGTAGGTAATGCTGTTTTTTCAAGATCGATCAGTTTCCGGGCCTTTTGAACTGCTATAAGGAATTCCTGATAACTGAATGGTTTCAACAAATAATCAACCGCGTTCACCCGGAATCCCTCTATGGCATATTTCTCAAAAGCAGTTGTGAAGATCACTTTTGTCTCTTCCTGTAATGTTCCGGCAAATTCAATCCCTGACAGATCAGGCATCTGGATGTCCAGGATAATCAAATCAACCGGATCGTTCCCCAAAAAGTCGATGGCATCAAACGGGTTGTCGAACTGGCCAACCAGCTCCAGAAAAGGAGTTTTCCGGATATAATCAGTAACCAGCTTTAATGCGAGAGGTTCATCGTCCAGGGCAATGGTCCGTATCATGGTTTTTATGATTTTATTTCCAGTGATAAATCAACATTAAACTCAGCAGATGTTTGCTCAATCTTTAATGTGTGGGTTTGCGGGAATAACAGGTTTAACCTCTTTTTGACGTTTTCAAGTCCAATGCCCGAATGCATTTTCTCGGTAAGGTTCCCTGACCCCAGACTGTTTCTCGCTTTAAACCAAATCTTATTCCCGTCAACAGACATCCTGATATCAATAAACGACCGTTCACGATAACTTACTCCGTGTTTGAAGGCATTCTCCACAAAAGGTACAAAAAGAAGCGGAGGCACCAGAAGATCATGGTTACTGTCAGGCAATGAAATAGTCAATTCCACTTTATTACCCAAACGCAGCTTCATCAGGTCGATATAGTTGTTCAGAAAAGCAACTTCATCGGCCAGGCTTGACTCGCCCTGTTCCGATTCATAGAGCAAATAACGCATTAGTTTGGAAAGCTTGAGCACGGCATGCCGGGCTTCTTCCGTGTCAAAACCGATCAGAGAATAAATATTATTTAACGTATTGAAGAAGAAATGCGGACTGATCTGGTTCTTCAGAAAAGCAAGTTCAGAATTTAGTTTCTCCTTTTCCAGCTCTTTTCTTTGTTTTTCGTTTTGCGATAACTTTTCCAGGATACCCAAACCAAGAGAGAACCCGCAAATCAGGATCGCACTGTAAAAATAGCGAAAAATGCGCATCTCACGGA